>JACNKA010000151.1 GCA_014382285.1 Nitrospinota bacterium
ACGTTCCCGGTCCCCCCGCCATATGCAATCAATGCCGGGAAAACCTGAGGGCTTACGATTTAGCCGCCACCCATCAAGGCCATATCTGTGACTCATGCCAAAGAGCTTTGCTGCTCAAAAAAGAAACCGATTTCGTAAATGGCGAATCGGAATGCCAATGCGGGGGCCAGAACTTCACAGAACTCGACATGAAGGATTTCACCGACAGGGTAAGCAAAGCCGAAAAAGAGACATTGGGCGATGCCGATGACGACCCTGATTTCGACTGGTGCCGCCCCGCATCAGATCATGTCGCCAAAGAAGACTATAACGAAATATTTGATGACGATCCTGGGTTCAGCTAAACATTTCTATTAAACATCAGAGATTATAGACACTCCGAAAAACCCTTTCCTTTTACATCGTAACTGTAAATTTGATTGTCAAACCTCCGGAAAACCCTTTATAATATTTACTTGAATCCCTAAAAAATAACCTTAAAGATAAAAAATCTTATGAGAGTAAAAAAAACCATCGATGGATCAACTTGGGAAACCAACATGGGCCAAGCCATTGATTTAATAAATTCAAGCAACAGTATTTTGTTCAGCGGGGATATCGACCCCGATTCGGTGGGGTCCATGTTATCTCTTTCCCTTTACCTGGATCAATTGGACAAAAAAGTTTTCCTGATCATCCCTGAACCGCTTGGAGACAATCTGGATTTTTTTGAAAAAATCATCAGCTACAACTCCATCCGTATTCTCAGAACCCCGGAAGAGATTGATACGGTTAGGGACGAAATAGATACGGTTATTTTTTGTGATACCGCCAACACAAAGTTGGTTCCACTTTATCCTCACATCTCAAAAAGTATATTATCGAAAAAACCCAACGTCATAGAAATTGACCATCACTTCGGAGCAGATAGTGAGGAATTGACTGATTATGGTATCAAGCTGTTTCGCAATGCCAACGCCAATACCGAGATCATTGGGGACATTCTGGAAATGCTTTACAATGAAAACCCGGAAAGACCCAACCCGTTCAGCCAGCGCAATATTATTCTGGGGCTGATAACAGGATTACTCGGTGACACCGTGGGCGGCAAAGTAATCCATTACAAGGAAGACTATGACCACTGGATGAAAAAACTAGGGGGACAACTGAAAAATATTACACGTTGGCGGGATTCTGCTGATGATACAAGAACTGAGGATTGTCGGGCTTCAAAGTTTGGTGACCCCACGCAAATTCTCGATTATCTTAACAAGCTGACAGAAGACCAGGAAAGCTGCTTAAATTCATTAAACTCCCGTGTTGAGATCAAAGGAAATATGGGATTTTTAAGCCTCCTGCCTTCAACTTATCAGGAAGTGAATGGAGTTTGCCAATCGTTTGAGTCGGACTGGTTTGTCGATATCATGGGTTTGCTTCTGAACTCTGTACCAGAAAAATCGGGACATGCCGGAGTGGTTATTTTTGAAGGAAAAAATGCTGAGGGAGAGGATTGTGTTTTTATCAAGCTTCGAAGAGCGGTAGATTTTTCCGGCGTGGATCTACGCACCGCCGAAGACAAAATCAAGGAGTTGTTTGGTGATCTTTATATGGGCGGAGGGGGTCATGCCGGAGCGGTGTCTTTCCGCATCCACCGGCTAGACGAAAAAGAACTCCTGACACGGCTGGAAAACCTCTTTGATTTTCTTAACAGCGCTATAGACTCGGGTGGAAAATAACAACAAATCCCCCTCTCATAAGCCCGCTCCACCATCCACCCTCATCGGCCGGACACTGGAATTAAAATCTCAGAGCTTCTAAATCCTGAAAGCTTGGAGAATCGGCCAGGAATATAAGATCCGCTTCTTTAAGTTTATTGCGACGAAGGTCCAACTTTTTTAATTGCGCTAATTTGGATGCGTTTACCAGAGAATCCAGACTTTCCCGGGTGATGCTATTACCCATCACTTCCAGCTCTTCGAGTTGGCTTAACGTCTTAGACTGGACAAGAGCCTGAAATCCGGAATCCCCCACGGGAACCCCGGAGACCCTCAGCTTAACCAGATTTTTGAAGTTCCCTGAGTCGGCTAAAATATGCAGACCTTTTTCTCTCAGGTCGTTGCCACCCAAATTCAGTTCTTTTAATCGATTAAGGTGCGGAGATTGGGAAAGGGCCAGGATTCCCAATGCTGTGATTCCTGCATTTTCCAGGTTCAAACTTTCCAGTTTGCATAGGTTAGGAGATTCTGCCATCAGGATAAGGCCTTTGTCCCCCACTGCATTGCTCATCAAGTTCAGCGATGTCAGGTTTTTGAGAAACTGGGAGTTGGCAAGGTCTCGAACTCCATGGTAATCAAAATGGTTGTTCCTCAGCGAAAGAGAAACGACTCCATCCAGCTTTTCATATTGCGCCAAAGAGGCAAGGTCTTTGTTATCCAACCTCTGCTCATTAAGGTTAAGTTCGTTTTCAATGCGTTTCTTCTCAACCAAAATCCGCGACCGCATGACCCGCAGGGCGATTTCTCCTGTCCGACTGTAATTATTGTCCTGCATATAAAGTTGCGCAAGATTATTCAAGTGCTTCGACCCTGCAATATCCAGAGCACCCGGATCACCAATATGATTTGAGTCAAGGACCAGAATTTCCAGCCGGCTTAAAGTGGGGGAATGTGCAAGAACGCGGGCACCCTGACTGGTGATTTGATTCCAACCCAGATTCAACTGAACCAGTTTTTCAAAAGCACCGGTCTGCGCCCAATCGGCAAGGCTTTCATCGCTCACGAGGTTTCGACGAAGATTGAGAACACGAAGTTTGGAAACCACCGCGCCATCTGGAAATCGGGTTAATTTCTGCTGTCCCACCTTATTCATTTCCAAATCAATGAATCTCAGACTCAACAGTGACTGGGACTTCACAAGGCTCAAGGCGCCAAAGTCGGAAACCTGATTATTGACCAGTTCCACCGTTTCAAGGTTGGGAAGATTTTTTGAAAGTGCCAGACTTTTGGCACCCTCATCACCAATCTGGTTGGCATTGAGAACAAGATGCCTTAACTCCGGCAACGGGCCTGTGCCCACAAGAACTGCCAGTCCTTCATCCGTGATTTCATTCCAGCTCAAGTCCAGTTTTTGAACATGGGATAAATCTTTATTCCGACACAAAAAAACGATTCCCGCATCTCCCATTCGGTCATAGGAAAGATCCAGAACCGGGTCCTTGCGGGTCAATCTATCATTAAGAGTCTGGATGAAATTCAGGTCTTTTATTTCAGGCTGCATCAATCAACCACCAATATGAGGATAGTCCGTTTTCACCCCGCTCAACCCTTGTAAACGTTTGGACTCATGCAAGAGTTCCAGTCCCTGAGGGTTGATTAGGTTATACGAAAGGTTTAGTATCTGTAGGTTTTGCAATCCAGAGAGTTCAGACAAAGCCTGCATTCCCCTGAGACCAATTCGGTTGGCATCAAGATGCAATTCCTTTAAATTTTTAAGCTGGGTAGAATTAGCCAGGGCCTCGGCTCCGAGGTCTCCAATGCGATTAAACGAAAGATCCAGCTTTTCAAGCTTGGAAAGGTTTTTAGAGTTTGCCAAAGCGACAGCCCCCTCATCGCCAACCTTATTGGTGTATAAACTGAGGTAACGCAATCGAGTCAATGCCTTCGACTCGGCCAGAGCCTTGGCTCCGCCATCCCCGATAATGTTTTCATACATCCAGAGTTCTTTAAGCGGCTCAAAAAACTCTGACTGGGCCAACTCCTCCACACCCAAATCCTTGATTTTGTTGGTATGAATATAAAGGATTTCAATATCAGGAAGAGCCACGTTTTCAGCCAAGTCTGCAGCAGTCTCATTATCAATGCCCCGGTTGGAAAAATCCAGAGTTTTACCGTCTTTACTCAAGCCGCGCTTGATCCACTTTCTGATATAGGAAATATCTTCTGCCATGACTGCCCCGGAACTAGGTAAAAAACTCCATTCTATAAAGGTGCAGGGAAAAGTAAAGAATTAAATGATAAATCCTGAAAATTCCTTACTTTAACCGGTTATATTGACCCCTGATGCAAATTTCACAAGGTGGTAGAAGTGTTATCCTGGAGCAAAACTGACATAATACGAACCGATTTTGAGCAAAGCCTCTTGTCCACCAGTGGCCCTTTCCCCATTACTTAGAAACAAAGATCATCATGAAATCACCAACCACTATTTTTCCGTTCTGTTTGCTGGTCATAATTTTGCTTCTCACCGGTTGCAGTCCGTCTTCCCCGACAGATGAATCTGTTTTTCGCATGTCCATAAAAAATGAGCCTCCGACTCTGGATTGGACACTGGCTACGGACAGTGTTTCTTTCACTATTCTGACCAATATCATGGAGGGACTCACCCAGTACGATGCCGAATTAAACGCCAAACCCGCTATCGCTAAAAAGTGGGAATACTCGGAGGACGGCCAAACCATTATTTTTTTTCTGCGCAACGATGTTTATTGGAGTGACGGGAAACCGGTCACCGCAGCAGACTTTGAATATTCCTGGAAACGATTGCTGGCACCCGAAACTGCGGCCCAATATGCTTACTTCCTCTTCGACATTGAAAATGCCTCGCAATACAACTCAGGGGAAATAACTGATCCTGATAAGGTCGGGGTCCGGGCACTGGCACCGGATGTTCTTGAAGTCCGCTTGAAAAAACCCGTGGTTTATTTTCCCAGCATCACCACGTTCATGGTCACGTTCCCTATCCGGGAGGATGTTATCTCTCAACATGGTGACTCCTGGACAGAGCCTGCGAACATTGTCACCAACGGTCCCTATACTCTGGAGGAGTGGCAGCACGAATACAAAATGGTGTTGAAAGCCAACCCGCGCCACTACGAAGGCAAGCCTGAGGTCGATGCCATCCGGATTTTTGTGGTGCAGGAACCCACCACTGCCCTGACCCTCTACGAAACCGGCGAGTTGGATTATCTTGAGCTACCGCCTGTCGCGATTCCTCATTATAAATCCAGCCCCGAATACCGCAACAAGCCGCAATTGCGCGGTTATTACTACGGCTTCAATGTACAAAAACCTCCTTTTGACAACGTTCTGGTTCGGCGGGCCTTTGCTCACGCTATCGACCGATCCCGTATTCCAAAATTCCTGAAAGGAGGAGAACTGCCCTCCTCATCATGGATTCCCAAAGGCATGTTTGCTTACAACGAAAACATTGGGTCAAAATTTAATCCTGAAAAAGCACGCACCTTATTGGCTAAAGCAGGCTACCCAGACGGCAAGGGGTTCCCAAAAGTTACCGCAGTCTTCAACACGGGCGATCTCAACCACTTCATCGGGGAATTCATTCAGGCGCAATGGAAAGAACATCTGAATGTACATATTGATTTCGAAAGTCAGGAGTGGAAAGTTTTCCTCAGCCGGTTGGATCTGGACCCGCCGGAGATTTTCAGGCTGGGATGGGGAGCCGATTTCCCCGACCCCGACAACTTCATGAACCTGTTCATTAAAACCAGCGGCAATAACCGGTTGCGATGGTCACACCCGCGTTACGATGAACTGATCGCCCTGGGCTCTGCGTTGAAAAATCCACAAGAACGACAAGGGATCTATGATGAAGCCCAGGTCCTGCTCACCGAGAAAGAAGTCCCTATGATTCCTCTTTTTGTTTCGGCCCAGAATCTTCTGGTCAAACCCTATGTTCAGGGTTTAGAGAACAATGCGATGGAACTTTTATATTTAAAAAGAATTCGGTTGGAAAAAACTATTCATTGAAAAGATAACAACAAATCCCCCCAACCCCCTTCGTAGAAGGGGGAGCTTAATGGACCCCTCTTTCACAAAGAGGGGCTGGGGTGATTTACAACCCTTATTTAAAACGAATATATTCTCAGCGTGAATCCGCTTGAAGGCACAAAAAAAGCCTGCCGGCAAATGCCGACAGGCTTTTATAAAAATAAATTTTATTCGATGGCCAGGAATCCGCAAGCTTGGTAACAAGCGTTGCAGTTGATGCACAAGTCCATATCAATGTGCGCCGCAACTTTGCGGGTTCCCCCGGTGATCGCCCCTGTCGGGCAAGGTTTGATGCACGCTCCACAGGCCACACAATCCTCTTCCTTAACATAATAACGATACAGGCCGACACAGCGGGCCGCGTCACATATTTGATCGACAATATGCCGCTCATATTCTTTACGGAAATATTTCAATCCGGTCAAAATTGCCTTCGGTGCCGTTTCACCCAACCCGCATAATGAAGTCTGGCTGATCTCCTCACACAATCCCTGAAGCTCATCGAGATCTTCAAGTTTGCCCCGGCCTTCGGCGATATCCGTCAATTTGTTTTTTATCAGCGTCAGACCAATCCGGCAGGGAGTGCATTTGCCGCAGGTTTCACCTTCGTTAAATCCGATAGAAAAGAGAGAAAGATCAATCACACAAGCCGATTCATCATAGGCCGCAAAACTTGCCTGACCCATCAACACACCCGCATCGATGAGGCTTTCGTAGTCCGTTGCGGTATCAGCTTTTTCCGGTGGAAGAAATCCGCCCGTTACGCCGCCTACATGAATCACCTTGAGATCTTTTTTCTTTTGGATGCCGCCACAATAATCATTAATGGCTTCCCCGAAGGTGGTTTTCATATCCAGTTCCATCAATCCGTTGTACTTGATGTTTCCAGAAATCGCCCATACCTTGCAGCCCTGAGCATTTTCATTGCCCATCGCCGCGTACCAGTCCGCACCTTTCTTGATGATCGAGGGAACCGTGGCCCAGGTTTCGGCATTGTTCAAGACAGTTGGTTTGCCCCACAACCCGGCATCGCAGGAATGCGGCGGTTGTGCTTTCGGGAAAGGACGCTTGCCCTCAACCGATTGCATCAATGCTGTGGACTCACCACCGATAAACGCTTCGAGTCCTTCATGCACCCGAATGTTGATGCTGAAATCTGAACCCATAATTTTGTCGCCGAGGAAACCTCTCTCCCGGGCCTGTTCGATAGCCATGTTCAGCCGTCGAACCGCAATAGCATAATCCGAACGGGTGTAGATGATCCCCTCCGTCGCGCCAATGGCATAAGCCCCGATCAACAAGCCTTCCAGCACCTGATGCGTCGCACCTTCCATAATGCTACGGTCCATATAAGAAGCCGGGTTGCCCTCGTCTCCATTAACCATGATGTAGCGGGTGCCTTTTTCGTCTGTCGGGGCCTTGGCCGCCTTTTCCCATTTGGTCGCCGTGACAAACCCACCGCCACCTTTGCCGCGCAATCCAGACTTCTTAACTTCTGCGATCACTTCGTCCGGCTTCATCGAAGTCAGAACTTTTTTCAAAGATTCATAACCACCGACTTTAATGTAATCGTCAATATTTTCAGGATCGATAGAACCCCCGTGCTCCAACGCCACACGGGTCTGCTTGCCCAGAGTCGCGTAATAATCGTCTTTCGCTGCGGCCTTCTTGAACACCTTGCCGCCCACGATGTGATCGTTCAGAATATTTTTGACCATCGCCGGTTTGACTTTCTCGTAAGTCACACGAGCTTCACCAGGAACATAAACATCCACCAGAACATCGCGGCTGCAATAGCCCCGGCACCCGACCTGGCCCATTTCACATTTTCTTTCACCGAGTGCAGCGTTGGCTTCCATTTCGCCAATCTGTTTCTGAAACTCGTCATAAACTCCCTGACTCCCTTCAGCAATTCCACTCAGGCTCATGCAAACGGTTATTCTTATCTGGCCCTGTTGTTGAGCAACGGCCTGGCCCTGTTCTTCAACGACTTCCATGAACGATCTCCGTTATTCGAAAATTTTTTCTTCTATATAATTCGGTATCCAGCCGGGAAAAACACCTCCCGTCAGATTGAACAATGTCTCATAAAACTCGGGAAAATTCCAGCCATTCTAGTGACCCGAACACGGATTGTCAATCCCAGCTTCGCACCTGATTTTGCTGGGGATATAGCAATTTTATAAAGACCCTGTTTTCAACTTCCTACGTCCCCGGCAGAACGGGTGACAGACAGCCCCACCTCTCGCCCCAGAACCTCTAGGCATTTCATAATAAAGGAGTTACCGCTTTTATTCCACAATCTCGGCCAAGCCAGGATTTTGGCGCAAAACTGGCAAAGTACTGCACTGCCTTCCGTTGATAGCAAGTATTCTCAAATCATTAGCACGTTTGCCACCACAAACCCTGCAATGAATGTAAAAATTGAGGTTGATTGCCAATGAGCATAAATATAGACTGCCCAACAATGTCAAACGACCTCCTAATTTTAAAAAATGACCCTAATGATAAAAATAAACCAGAAACCCGACAGCCCCCTCGACCATAAAACCGAATGCCTGATTCTGCCCTGCCTGGAAGAAAATAAACCGCACGGAACGCTCAAGACAATTGATGACGCCCTCAACGGTGCCATCTCTTCAGCATTTGAAAATAAACGCTTTGCAGGAAAATCCAACCAGACCCTTTTGCTCAACAGCACCAGCTGCCTGAAAGCCGACAACCTGTTACTGGTCGGCGTTGGCAAAGCCAAGGCCGTGACCGCCGAGACAATCTGCAAAGCATCGGCAAGCGCTGCAAAACTGGCGGAAGCATCAAATTTCAAATCCGCATCGGTTTATTTGAACGACAGCTGTTTCGACAAAATCGCCAAAGGCCCACGCTACGGCGAACTCGCGGGGGCCGTCGCCGAAGGGGCAGGGCTGGCCTTGTATCATTTCGATGACTACAAATCCCGCGATGAAAAAGACGATCCGCCAAGCCGATTGCAGAACTTGACCCTCGTACCCGCCACAAAAACCCGGCAGGCTACTTTGACAAAAGCCATCACCCGGGCAGAAATAATAGTCGCGGCCGTGCATGCAGCGAGAGATTTAGTATCTCATCCCGGTAACACCGCCACCCCGACTTATCTGGCCGATCATGCTAAAAAAATGGCCCGTAAAAGCAAAATCACCTGCAAGATACTGGGCAAAAAAGAAATGGAAAAACTCGGCATGGGTGCCCTGCTCGGCGTTTCGCGCGGCAGCCATGAACCCCCGGCACTGATCGTATTGGAATATTTTGGAGCCGCTAAAAGCAAAGCCCCCACCGTAATAGTGGGCAAAGGCGTCACCTTCGACACCGGCGGCATTTCGCTCAAACCCGCAGCAAGTATGGACGAAATGAAGATGGATATGTCCGGGGCCGCCGCAACACTGGGAGCCCTGCAAGCCATTGCTGACCTGAAATTAAAAATCAATGTTGTCGGCATTGTGGCTGCCGCAGAAAATATGCCCGACGGGTTGGCCATCAAACCGGGCGATATTTTGAAAAGCATGTCTGGAAAAACAATCGAAGTGCTCAACACCGATGCCGAAGGCAGACTGGTCCTTGCAGACGCACTGACCTACGCGCAACGCTATAAACCGAAAGAAGTGATCGACCTCGCCACCCTGACAGGTGCCGTGCTGATGGCCCTGGGGCATCAGGCCGCCGCTGTCATCGGAACTAATCCGGCAATGATCAAACAGCTGAAAGAATCCGGCAAAGCCACCGATGAGCGGGTGTGGGAACTGCCACTGTGGGAAGAATTCGACAAAGCCACTAAAAGCGATATTGCCGATCTAAAAAATATCGCGGCACCGGGAGTCGGCGCAGGCAGTAGCATGGGCGCGGCGTTCCTCAAAGCGTTTGCAGGCGACCAACCCTGGACCCATATCGATATCGCCGGCACAGCATGGGGATACGATAAACCCTACATCCCCAAAGGCCCATCCGGTTATGGCGTGCGCCTGCTCATCCATTATCTCGAACACCGTAAACACTAAGCCTTCATGACAAACATCATCATCATTTTCATTCACCTGCTGGCCGCAGGGGTCGCGCTGGGCAGTCTCGTCTATTGCCTGAAAATTTATCTGCCTGTGGTCGAGAAAGGCCAGACCGAACGCGATGAAAATTCGCCGGCTTATAAAATCCTCGACCTGATGGCACCGACCGTGTTCGCCAGTCTGCTCATACTGATCGGAACAGGAGTCTACTACCTGCTGGAAAACTATTCGGCGCAAGTCGGGCTTAAACCCGGATACTACAACCTGTTCGGAATCAAAATGGTGTTCGTGGCAGGGGCGTTTTTCACCAGCATGTACGTGACCTTCTCACTGAGAATCCATATCTCGGATCTGGACCTGAGTCCACAAAATAAAAAAAGGGTGCCAGAAACCCTCAGAAAAATAGTCGGCCTCAGTAAAATGACCATGTGGATGGTCGCCATCGCCCTGTTCCTCGGAATCTGGCTGGCCAGACATTGAGACACCCCCTTACTTAGGTATTGAAGGGTTTTTGTATTTTAAGTACTATGAAGATGAAAATTCTTCCGGAGACCCAGACATGAACGAAATGACCGAACAAACCCCGCAGGAATCCGAATCGTTGAATAACGAAATGGTCGAAGACGAAATAAAAATTTTTGCACCGCAAAACCCGCTGCCGTTCCCAGAATCGGAAGTGGATCTGAACGAAGTGTTCCCCGATGAAGAAAGCGACCTCAACGACCTGTTCCCGGATGAAGAAACCAAACTGCTGCTGAAAAAAATCCAACGCAACAAAAAAGACCTGCACACCATGACCGACCGCTTCGCCGATGACGATTGGGCAGGCAATGCCCTCACCGACGACGATGGGAAAGTCCCCAAGCCGACTGGCGAGTCGCCAGAAACAACCGACAACCCATAATCCACTTAAAAGGTTTTCTATTTGGCCCCACGCCTAGTGGTGGGATGCCAGAAGAAAGATGAAACCGTCAGCGCAAGGAACCCCACCGTCAGGTAGGGCATGATTGAGGCGTCGAAATCTTCCAGATAGATTATCCGGTTCAGCCAACTTGATATAAAAGAGCCTTCATAGATCGGGCTCTGTCTTAACATTTCTTCCCAGATGGTCAAGGGACAGGGAATTTCCAGAACCATGAGCAGGCTGACCCCCGCCAATGTAGCAAAGTGGATGATGCGGAACAGGCGGCAGTTCACAACCAACCCGACCGGGAACCCGAAAATGATAAACAGAATAACAAGAAAATGAATAATAAGAAGAAGTTCGACCATAGTGCTCAAATTATACGATAACCGGGCCACGTCAGGGGGAAAGGGGTGAAGGGATTTGCTGCCCGTAATATCCTCCTCCAAAGCATTCGTGCGCCGAAGGGGTAATCCTGAGCCTGTAAGGTTGTCATGCTGAGTCCCTCGAAGGATATCCGCCACCAGTTGCACAACCCCCGCCAAACAGCTAAAATTCGATAACAGAACTGAGAGTTCGAGGTGTGGTCAAGAATGTACAGGACCCTTGGACTCACGCTGATCTTAAGCTCGCAAACGACCCAAAGCGGTCATTAGCCAATTCATCTAAATATGGATTTTCAAAATTTTGATAAAAAATGCCTAGAATTACTTGAAGCACGTCCAAATAGGCAATCTAAACATTGTTTTAGGAATGCAATTAATCAGCTAGAACGAGCGGAAATTCTGTTTCCTATCGACAATCCAATGGCTGTGTTTAGATGTATTACAGCTGAAGAAGAAGCTGCTACTGGTTTGATGTATTGCTTAAAGGATAAAGAATATAAAAACGCGAAAAAATTAAAACCGAGAGATCACATACATAAGCATGCTGTGATTCAATTTTTTAGTATCTTATGTCAATTTGCAGAAGATCATTTCAAAGAGTTTGGGTTAGAAATGTTTTTAACTCTCAATGAGGAAGAAAGTAAAAAAAATATTTTTTTTGAAGCTCATATGGATTTAGGGGAAGGACAAACTACATTTATTCCTAACCCACCACTCAATTTTAAGTTAGTACATGAAGGCAAGCGATTTTCTTATAAAAAACAAATTAACACTCTAGTTGATTCAAAGGAAGTAAAAGAAATAGGTGACCATTTAAAAAAAATTGCTAATCTAAGAAACTTGATACTTTATGCAAGTCAAAAAGGATTTCCTAAGAATATTGATATTGAACCTAAATTTTTTCCAGCCCACCAAAAACGAGTCCTCACTTTACTTCGAACTTACTTAATGATTGACCCGTACGAAGAATGTCAAAATTTTGTTCAAGATTCACTTGATTCGTTTTTAGCCATGCTTAAAAAGCATAAATTTGAAGATTTACATGATGAGTTCTAATTAACGCATGTGTTGCGTTGACCAGTTGAAGTCGCAGCCGATAGCAAACCTTAAAAAAATGAGGATGATACAAAGACTATGAAAAACCTTTCCCACAAACTTATGATCTGGTCGGCGGTGGCCAACACCGTGATCACCACCCTTGCGTTCTTTTTCTTTGTGGTGAAGGCGGTGGTGCAATGAACGAAATCATGACCACAATCTGGAACCTGATCGGCGCTGGCATTTACTGGTGCGTTGGGATGGGTGCGGTGTTTCACACCGTGCTTGGGTATTGACCCCATTGCCAGGGATGACAAGGAGAATTTTATCTTCAGATGAAATGTCCTAAATGCAAATTTGAACAGCCGGACGGGGCAGGGCGTTGAGCAAAACTATGTAGAGGCTCACATGTGGTTCAGCAATTCCGGGATGAATGGGAATGAAGTTGGGCGCAGGAATACAGACATTATAGAAAAGAAAATGGCCCTTGGCCAGATTATCGCTGCAGTAGAGCTTGCCAGAGAGTGGCTGGAGAAACTTTAAAGGGCATCCCCACCTAATGGGTTTTATTGAAAATATTGCTATTTTCTACTTCAGAATATTTCATTCCTTCCGATACAGCAAATACAGGTATTTAAATTTATACTTTTGGCTACAAGCTAAGTCACATGGCCTTAAAAGCCAAAGCCTGTAATTGAAAGGTGTGATCGCAAAAGGTTTCCACTATTAATTAAGCGCAGGGCTAAGTCATGAATGCTCCCAAAACTTTACCTTATCAGGTTGACCCAGGTCAAAGACCGCATGAAACTCCAGATGACGAAATAAGTCTTCTCGATATATTGTATCTTCTGGCCAAAAACAAGAACATTATTCTTTCCATTACAGTTGTTATCACACTGCTTGCTATGGGTTATGTTCTATCAGTCCCGCCGGTGTATCGATCGACAATTGGTTTTTTAATGCCTACGGAAATCCCCCTGCCTAAATCTATTGCGACTAAAGATGCCAATGAAATCCAGAATATTATTGAAGAAACCAAGACGTCTCTTTATCAAAAGTTTCTGATGCAGATCCAGTCATATTATTTTCAACAAGAAGTGTTTGATCGTGGAAACTTTCTGGAGAAGTTTGTTGACAACCCGAACGGTTCAGTTAAATCTGCCGTGGTGGTGCTGGGAATGAATGAAGCGATAACCCTGACGGGTATCCCTGCCAAGAACACTGATACTCCTGCCCTTAATACTAAGGTTTTTGATAATCCGGCATTCCTGGAAATGGAAGGATCTAAACCTGAGGCTATGGCGGAATATTTAAACGCTCTGGTAAAAGCGGGAATAGAAAAAATCCATATTGACGATCACCTTTTCAATGCAATTGATCAACGTCTAAAAACTATTTCCGCCAAGAAAGAATTTCTTCTCTCACAAGAAAAGAATAAACATCGAAAAGAAATTGAGTTGGAAAAGAATATACTTGACAAAAAAATTGAGCTTAAAATGAATAAACGTGAAAAAGAAATTACGCTGAAAAAGAAATTACGCTGAAAAAGAAATTGCGCTATTGTCAAAAGAATTGGCCTTGGCTCGAAGTATGAATATAGAAGAAAATAATTTCAAATCTGACCTACCTGTCAACGATGCGCCAAGATGGTATTTACATGGAGCACGAGCTCTTGAAGAGGAGCTAAAAGTGTTGACGTCTGATGGAGCGCGAGTTCTTGAAGAGGAGCTAAAAGTGTTGACGTCTGATGGAGCGCGAATTCTTGAAGAGGAACTGAAAATGTTGACGTCAGATAAAGTGCGAACTCTTGAAGATGAGCTGAAAATGTTGAAGTATAAAAACGAGGATAGTTATGATATCGAGAAAGCGCGCGAGCAAATAGAGAATCTGAATATGGAATTAAAGACATGGGAGTCTTTCAAAACCTTGAAGATCCCCAACGTAGTCATTATTGACATTCCTCCGACCCAACCCATCAAAGCTAAGGCGGCTCAAATCGTTTTCATAGCAATGATCGCCGGCCTGATCTTAGGAGTCTTGATCGCTGTCATGCGTGATGCAATGAGGAGCCTGCGCAAAAGGGAAAACCTTTTTGCCCTCGAAAAACGTGACAGTAAATTCGTATACTAGCGTTAATCTTTAATTTTGTCAGTTAAACCATTAGCCATATTCGTCATTATTTTTTGAGTTACTTCTTGGCAGTCGTCCCCCTGTAACAGAAAAACCTCTTCCGACATAGCTGTCACACAAGCGCCAGATATCATAAGAGACCAAATAGCCTCTTGATTACAGATTTTTCCCAGCCTTCATTGCAAGAGCTGCTCCTACAAAATCAGAGCGACACCGCCTCCGTCCTTATCCAGAAGCGCGAGCGGAATGGTATCACCACAAAGGATCCACCCTATTGCCACCGGCAGCCGGTTAAGCTTTTTTCAGTTGCAGTTTTCGTCTGGCGAAAATGACCTTCATGTTTTCTTTGAAAAGAGCGTTGTGGTTAAGCGTGGATTTAAAACTGGGTTTGAGCAGAACAAAACATGAAACATCTGTCAGCGCTGTAACGGTAGCGGTTCGTCTGGAATTCGAGACCAGAACACTTTCCCCAAAAAAGTCTCCAGATTCGAGGGTTGCAACTTTCCTGTCCCAGAAGAAAAACTTTTTCACTGAGACTTCAACCAAACCCTCATGGACTATAAAAAATAAATTCGCAGATTCCCCCTGATTCACAAGCGTCGTGCCAGCCTTGAAATCGTAATTTTTCATTTGTCCTACAATTTTCATCAATTCTGAATCAGGAAGGACGGAAAAAACCCTGACCTTCTTGAGTTGCTCTACGAACCAGCTTGCATCCTCTTTAATTAACGCCTGCATGTCTATTTTCATAGTTCACCTATCTATCTCAGGTTCAAATTTTTCTATACCGGGAGGTGGTTCATCCACTTTGGGTGCCCTCAACTTCGAGCGCACACACTTTAAAAAGCAATTTGTATGCCAACCAGAGGCATGGCGCGGCGAACAAACCTTTAACCCATTGAAAGTAAGCCATGTATTTAATATTTATGAATAAAAAAAGCGGGTGGAGCGATGCGGAAAGCGAGTTTCGAGTTACAAAAAAGTGCACAGAGCGTATGAAATTTCGCGAGTTATCGCCTCTGCGAGTGGTGGTGACCCACCGCTGTAAAGTAGATATCACAGGGGCACGAAAGTTAAGGAAAAATATCCCGGCTACTGGCCCATCATCGAGTGGTCAGTGTGTGTTTAGGTTTTGCCCGCCACGGAGCTTGTTGAGGACGGCGGCCATATGGTCGTAGCCCATCTGGTTTTCCAGGGCAGAGAAGCTATCGCGGGCGCGAGTATACCAAAGGATGGCTTCGGGAATGTTTTCTTCTGTTTTCCAGTAAATGCGCCCCATGCTCTCAAACAAAACTGCCTGTATTTGATGAGGGGGCAGGTCTTGCACCAGTGCCACGCCTTTTGTGTACCAGTCCCTTGCCGGGGCATGCTCGCCCCGTTCCATAAACATATCGCCGGCATGGCTCATGGCCCGGGCCTCGCCCAGCGGATTATTGATTTTGTGGTGATATTGCATAGCCAGGACATATTGAGCCTCGGCTTCCTTAATTCTTGTGCGGAATTTATACAGGTCACCGAGAGATTCATAAACCTTCGCGGCTTTTTCCAGTTGATTGTCTTTTTCAAAGGCATTGATGGCCTTGCCATAATTCTCGATGGCTCGGTCAAACTCGTGGTAGAAAAAATCTTCCGATGCCTGTTGCAGGTATCGCCCGGCCTCGTCTTTGGCATCTATCGGAGTGGTGATGGATGCCGGTTCCTCCTTTTTCTTTCTTTCATGCGGTAGCAGCCAAACGGAAAACCCCATCGCCAACGTCACCACAACAATGAGGAGATATTTTAGTGCTGGTTTGAAGAAAGAATCCATGAAAGATACCCTGACAATGGGGGAGCAGGCTCCATCAGGTTAACACGAGAGAATGCCTTAGAGGAACTTCTAATAGTGGGGGATTTTTTATGCCCTTGCAGTTCGCCATCCCTCAAAAAAACAAGAGGCAGGCTCAGGCCATGTCAGGTGGGAGCAAGCAATAACTCATCAAGCCAAGGGCATCGTTGCCTACAGCAACCCTGCCTTTATCTTATTTTTCTATAGAACCTCGGGTTGCAGCAGAACTTCATTAATTTTTGCATCAAACATTTCAGCGTTGAAAGGTTTGATCAGATAGTGGTGGATACCCAGTGTCGTAGCATCCTCAATTTTAGCCTGATTATCTTCCATAGTAATCATGACGAAAGGTATACCTTTCAGGCTCGGATCAGCCTGTATGCCGCAAAATAATTCCACCCCATTCATAACAGGCATGTAACGGTCGGCAATGATCAGTTGCATTCTGGCTGAACGTAATATCGCCAGAGCTTCCTCACCGTCACTGACCTCGAAAATATTTTGGAACCCTAAACGGACTAAATGATGCCGGATAATCCCCCTCGCAAACGAGTCATCATCCACAATCAGAACACTACAGGTGGCAAACATAGAGTATCCCCCTCCTTGGAAACCGAAGCACTGGTATTTAGTTGAAAAGTATAGAGAAATTTTACCACAACCACTTTGAAGTACAAGGAAATTATTGGTAACGCGGGATTGCGTACGCGTAACTCCTGACTTGTCAGTATTTTTCCGACAAACTTTATTTATTTTGTTAGCTGAATTTCACACTATTGTTTTTTCTGTGGTTATGAAGTTTTATTTTGACTGTTGGAGATTTCGCCGGTTAAGTATAGAATACACTCGCTTGTGTCTGGGGTGTTGTTCTATGCACTGCCTGGCAACGTCCGGCAGAACATCGCACAATGTCTTTGAAGGGCTTTTTCCTCAGTGGGGGGGGGTCAGTGCAACTCAAAACAATCGACTCGCTTTCCTGAGAAATGTTCGACTCCAAAACAGACCTCTATAAAATGGAACTCTCTTCTTGTTGAACTTAATAGCCAGCAACTATCAAAAATGGGTGATCGAAAGACCCCTTGCCAGCATGCTGATGGTTTTACTGGTAGTGGGTTATTTTTCTTCTCATATTCCAAGTTTCAAGCTCGATGCTTCCGCCGAATCTCTGGTTCTGGAAAATGATGACTCCCTGCAATATTATCGAACAATCAGTAAATCTTACGGCTCGGATGATTTCCTGATCATCACTTACGCACCGTTCAAGGATTTGATGTCCGATACAGTGATAGCGGATTTAAAATCCCTGAGCGATGAACTTGCAGGTCTGCCCCGGGTTCACTCTATAGACAGCATCCTTAATGTTCCCCTGCTGAACAGCCCGCGCGTGGAAATTTCCAAGCTCGATACCGATATTCGCACTCTGGAAACTGCCGGAGTCGACCGGGAAATGGCCCGCAAGGAATTTCTCGAAAGCCCTATATACAAAAGCCTGTTAATGAGTCCGGATGGAAAAATCACCATCATCCGTATTAATTTTAAGCGGGATGAAAAATATTTTTCGCTGATGTATCGGCGTAATGACCTGCGCGACAAGAAAAAGCAGTCCGGCCTCGACAAAGAAGGAGAGTTGTTATTTGTCAAAGCCCGGCAGGAGTTCCGCGATTATCACGCCCAGGTTCTGGACGAAGAAGACAAGCTCATAAGAACCGTTCGGGACATCATGGACCGGCATCGCGATCACGCTGAGATGTTCCTCGGCGGAGTTCCCATGATCACATCAGACATGATCGGTTTTATCAAACACGATCTGGAAACATTCGGGTTGGGGGTGCTGGCTTTTCTGGTTCTCATGCTCAGCCTGTTCTTCAAAAAATTTCGCTGGGTAGCACTGCCCATGGGTTGTTGCATCATCACTGTTCTGATGATGGTGGGTTTTTTAGGACTCATGGATTGGCGGGTGACAGTGATCTCATCCAACTTCGTTTCTATACTACTCATTATCACCATGTCCCTGACCATCCATTTGATTGTGCGTTATCGGGACATCAACGACAGCAACCCCGGTCTAACTCAGAAAGAACTGGTCTGGGAGACGGTCCGCCTCATGGCCCAACCTTGTTTTTATACCGCAATCACCACGATTGTCGCATTCATCTCTCTTATTATCAGCGGCATTCGCCCGGTGATCGACTTCGGCTGGATCATGACCATAGGGATCGCCCTGGCGTTTGGACTGAACTTCATCTTTTTTCCAGCCGCGCTGGTGCTATTGCAACCAGAGCCTCCCGGTTTCTCTAAAGACGGCACCCGCAACTTCACCATTGCTATTGCCGCGTTCACCAACCGCAACCGTAAATCCATCTTGTATGGCTCGCTCCTTCTAGCTCTGGTGAGTGTCGTCGGGATTGCAAAACTAGAGGTGGAAAATCGTTTCATCGACCACTTTAAAAGTGACACCGAAATCTATCAGGGAATGGAAGTGATCGACCAGCAGTTGGGGGGCACCACTCCTCTCGACATTATTATAAATCCGGACCAGAAATATTTTGATTATCTAAAAGAAGCTACTCAAGAAGCTTTTGATGATCCTTTCGCGGACGCATCGGAGAAAGTGGAAAATAATTATTGGTTCAACTCCAATATGCTTGACCGGGTAGAAAAAATTCATGACTACCTGGAAAGTCTGCCAGAGGTGGGCAAAGTCCAGTCCATATCCACTCTGATCAAAGTCTTCACTCAACTGGATAAGGGCAGAAAGCCAGACGATTATGACCTGGCACTCATCCGCAAACTCATGCCTAATAATGTTAAGGATTCATTGGTCAACCCTTACCTGTCTAAGGATGCCAACCAGATTCATATCAATATGAGGCTGATCGAGTCCGACCCCACCCTGAGACGTTCGCAACTGATAGAAAAAATTCGCACCCATCTTGTTGAAGAGCTGAAGTTCGCCCCCGAGACCATCCACTTCACAGGAATGGTTGTGCTTTATAACAATATGTTGCAGAGCCTGTACCGGTCGCAGATTCTCACGATCGGCGTGGTTTTTGTATCCATCATGTTCATGTTCATGATTTTATTCAAAAGTGTGTCCATGGCGTTGATCGGCATCGTTCCGAACCTGCTGGCGGCGGGAACCGTATTGAGCCTCATGGGCTGGATAGGCATTCCGCTGGATATGATGACCATCACCATAGCCGCCATCACAGTGGGAATCGCAGTGGACGATACGATCCATTACATCCACCGCTTTCAAACTGAGTTTAAAGTCGAACAGAATTATCTGGCTTCCATGGACCGATGCCACGGCAGCATCGGCAAAGCCATGTACTACACATCAGTGACCATCACCCTTGGTTTTTCAATCCTGGCACTTTCAGAATTCATGCCCACTATCTACTTCGGTCTGCTGACCGGAGCAGCAATGGTGGTCGCCCTGATCGGCGCCCTCACCCTGCTCCCACTCCTCATTGTAGTATTCCGCCCCTTAGGCCAGCCTGCCGCTGGAACCAACTAGCGTTGAAAACACTATAAAATCCCCCTCATCCTAGCCTTCTCCCTCTAGGGGAGAAGGGACACTTTACTTCCTCTCCCTTGAGGGGAGACCTTTGCATAACCCCGAGATTTTTCATTGATCCTCCCCTCTCATGAGAGAGCTTTGCATAAGTATAGCATTGAGGGATAAGTTATAATGTGTTGAGAAGT
>JACNKA010000016.1 GCA_014382285.1 Nitrospinota bacterium
ACTTCTCAACACATTATAACTTATCCCTCAATGCTATACTTATGCAAAGCTCTCTTGTAGGGAGGCAGCCCTATAGAGGAATCTCCTTTATCAATAGCCTTGAACAAACTACAGGTTCTTCGATAATAATCATCCTGGGCTGAGCTAAAGGTATCCTTATTATCGATTCGTTCTGCTATGGCCTCCCTCACTCGTTTTCTCAAACCATAATCATCATATTTATCATCGGTGACAGGCAAAAGATTTCTGTCTTCCGCATATAAGACAAATAACAGGCGGTATAAAAAAGTTAAGGCTGAATTCCTCAACTCCTCAAGATAGACAGGGGTCTCCTGAGCTTCACCATCATATTTCTTTAAACAATGGATAAGCTGAGGGAAAACTTCTTTAAAAACCACCTCGCTCAAGTCCTGCGCAACTTGCGATTCCCAGAATTTCCCCTGTTCAAGAGCCTGCTCGTGAAAAGATGAGTTTTTCGGAGGAGTTTTTAAAAACGCCTTGCGGCCAAAAAGCACATAAAATACTTTCAGCCAGTCTTGTTTTTTGGAATCTTCAAAAGTAAAGAGGTCTACCTCCGGGTTCTTGAGCCCAACGGTAGCGGGTAAATCAATTTCCAGAAAGTCTTCCGAACGAGATTGGGCATCTTGATAATAAAGACGCCAGTTTCTTCCGTTTGTCAGAATGCCCCATTTGATATTTCTGTCGGACTGAATGTCTGCGAGACTGAGATAGCGTAAAATCTGGTTGGAAGGAATTCTTCCGTCAAACTCTTCTGAGTTTCCTTTCTTGTCTAAAGGAACTTCCCAGGCTTTTGCTTCTAATAAGGAGAGGCCATATCTGTATCGTTTCGCTTGTTGTTTTTCACTGTTGGCTTTTTGTTTGGATTCCGCATTGGGGAATAAAAGATAGTCAGGGACATCTTTGCGTCCCTTTTTAGAAGTGGTCTGTTGCGTCAGGTAAGACTCCCAACCTAAAGCTTCTATTACAGGTTCAATTAAATCCTTTTCCGTTGTCGCTTCAATAGGGTTTCCATCTATGGGGAAACCTTCAAATATTTTGAGGATTTTGATACGAAAATCATTTATCTCTGTTTCTTGAATGTTCTTCCATTCTTCATGCTCCAAGATTCCATCAATCAAAAATTCCCTTGTGAATAAAGAACCTTTTATGAGCACTAACACCTCCTTAATAAATGGAACAACCTAGATAGCGTAAAAAATCTTTGGCAATCCGATCAAAGGTACAAGGCGGGGGTCTAAAAGTCAATCCACCAGCCGGGGAGGCCCGTAGGTTACTGAAAAGGAAACCCCAAATCCCCCCAACCCCCCTTCGTAGAAGGGGGTGCAAAACCTGGATTGCCACGTCGGCTAAATCCTCCTCGCAAAGACGGATAAGCAACCCCCCTAGCCCCCCTTGTCAGGGGGGAATTTTTTATCTCTGTTCATCGGTGTTTGTGATATCCCCACATTAGCCTTCATGCCCGGAACGGGTACATCTGTGGTTAAAAAGTTTTGCTTGGTGGCTTTTTAAATCCACACCCCTCCTAACCTCTCCTCATGAGAGTGGAGGAATTATTTGTTCAGGAACGGCAGCCACTTAGGGGCATGCACAAAGAGGCCTTCCTTTCATTTCCACACTCGGCAAGTTATAATCGCCACCCTATTCTTCCCTATTATTTTTGGGTCTTAAATGAGTTCAAACAAATCAATTGCTGTCATTGGTGGCGGTGCTGCGGGGTTTTTCTCGGCTATTTGCGCGGCGCAGTTGGCTCAACAAAATGGCCCGGATATCCGGATTTTTGAGGCGTCGGAGCAGGTTCTCAAAAAAGTCAGAATTTCTGGCGGCGGTCGCTGCAACGTGACGCACAATTGTTTCGACGTTAAATTGTTCTGCAAAAACTATCCGCGCGGGTCGCGCGAGTTGCTCTCGCCCATGCAACGGTTTCAGGCCAGCGACACGGTCGAGTGGTTTAAAAATGCCGGTGTGCAACTGGTTGCCGAGGCGGATGGGCGCATGTTCCCCGACACCAATAGTTCTGAAACCATTATCGATTGTTTTTTTAACTTAATCGAAAAACACAAAATCAAACTCATCACCAACTGCCCTGTGCAGGCCATTGAGGTTGTATCGCCCAATCGGTTTAAACTAACCACAGGTGACAAAGTTTCCTTTGATGACAAAGACTGCTTCATGGCAGATGCTGTTCTTGTGGCTACGGGCAGTGGCAGTTACCCTCTTGCTGAGTCTTTGGGGCATTCTATTACTGAAAGGGCTCCTTCTTTATTCAGCTTCATCATTCAGGATGTTTTGATTGCCGGGTTAGAAGGGTTGAGCTTTAAGGATACATCGCTCAAGCTCGCTTTCACGGAAAAAACGAGACGCGAAAAGGTTTTCAAGCAAAGGGGCCCTGTTTTGATCACGCATTGGGGCTTGAGTGGTCCGGCTATTTTAAAGCTATCGGCCTGGGCGGCTCGTGAGATGAAGCAGTCTGCCTACAACGGAACTTTAACCATCAACTGGATGGGTGCAGAAAATTCAAATGATGTAGAAAGTCGGTTGAACCGGTTGAAATCCGAAAACTTGAAAAGTCATTTAAAAAATGTTTATCCCGACAACCTGCCAAAACGCTTCTGGCTGAATTTATTAGACAAGTGTTCCATTGATCGGGACAAGCAATGGGCTCAAATCTCAAAAAAAGAGGTTGCACAACTTTGTCAGGCGTTAGTGGCTTCCCGGCTGAATATCTCAGGACAAAATCGTTTTAAAGACGAGTTTGTAGAGTGTGGCGGGGTTGCGCTGCGTGAGATAGATTTCAAAACCATGCAGAGTAAAATTTGCCCCGGACTCTATTTCGCCGGCGAAATATTAGATGTGGATGGCATTACCGGCGGTTTTAATTTCCAAAATGCCTGGACTACGGCCTGGGTTGCCGCTCAACATATGATGCTCTCTAATTCAGGAACGGCCTGAGTGTGCAAAACCTGGATTGCCGCGTCGGCTAAAGCCTCCTCGCAAAGACGGGCGTTTACGTCAGGAACGGCCTGAGTGTACAATATTTAACCTTTGCCTTCATGCTCTGAAGGGGTATCATTATCTATATTATTAAGAGGAACAATAAGATGAAAGTTCATGTCTCAATAGAAGAGGACGAGCAGGGTTATTTTGTTGCTGAAGTCCCTGCTTTGCCAGGATGTCTTTCTCAGGGCAAAACCCGAGAAGAAGCCATAGACAACATCAAAGAAGCCATTGAGGGCTGGCTTGAGGTGATGGAAATGAAAAACACCATTGACCCAGACAGGATGGTTGAGGTCTCGGTTTAGTGGGTGAAAAGCTTCCACTTTTTTCCGGCTCAGAAACGGTTAAGAAACTGGAAAAAGCCGGGTGGAAGGTGGTTCGCCAAAAAGGATCACATATAATGATGACCCAGCCTGATTACCTGTACACACTTTCTATTCCTCAGCATAAAGAACTTGGCTCAGGGTTAATTAAGAAACTGCTTCGCCAAGCCAACCTCACCCCAAAAGAATTTATAGATTTGTAACAGAGCTGGTGATTTCTAGCTTCATGCCGGCAAAGACTACCCCCCCCCCTCAATACCCCCTTGTCAGGGAGAGCTTCGCACAAATCGAGAAAAACTAAACATAAATTCCCCTCCCTTCATAGGGAGGGGTTAGGGGAGGGTTGGATGATGTATTTCAGCAAAAAAATCCACACCCCTCCAGGCCTCCCCTCATGAGAGAGACCTTTGCATAAGGGGCATTTTTTGTGATTTTTGCTAAACCGCATTGGATCT
>JACNKA010000072.1 GCA_014382285.1 Nitrospinota bacterium
ACAGACTGCCTCCAACGTGGTCTTTGGGCATAGCATTCATCAGGCGGCTCCTCCTGCTCAGGGTGTACCTCTTCTTTTTTTAACGCCCGACACTATTTTAGCCGATCGGGCCATAGAGAAAATGGTCGCGCATTTGGAATCCAATCCGGATATTGGTGCTTTAGGGCCCAAGGTCTTGAATACGGATGGGAGCCTGCAATATTCCTGCAGACGTTTCCCAACTCTCATGACAGGATTTTTCAATCGTTATTCTCTTCTTTCACGGTGGTTTCCAGACAACCCGTATACGGTTCGGTATCTAATGAAAGATTTCAGCCATGACGAGAACCGGGAAGTGGACTGGCTGTCGGGATGTTGCCTCATGGTTCCCCATGCTGTATTTGAAAAATCGGGAGGCTTTGACGAGCATTATTTTTTATTTAATGAAGATGTGGACCTGTGTCGGGTCATTCAGCAAAACGGATTTAAAGTGATGTATTTTCCGTTCGCAGAAATAACGCATCATGTCAGCACCAGTAACAGCAAAGTGCCGGTGGAAATTATTATGAAACGACATCGTGGCATGAGGCATTATTATGGGAAACATCATGGCAAAAATCTACTGACGAAAATGGCCGTCAACATTGCGATAACCCTGCGATGCTTGTCTCAACTCGCCTTCAATATATTCAAAGGAACCCGGGGTGCCGTTAAATGAAATTTGGCACGTTTTCTATTTCAGGAGAGATTTATCTGGCGGGATATTTTGTGGCCCTGGCCCTGTCTTTTGGTCTCACCCTCACCCTGATAAAAACCATAAAAAGTGTCAACTTTCTCACGTTTTTATTGAACCGCTTCCCCATTTCAACGGGGAAAAACGTCAGCCCCTTTGGGGGGATTCCGGTTATCCTCTCGTTTTTGATAACACTCTGGCTAATGTTATTTCTCGGCATGGTGGATGCGCGCAACGTTAACCTGTTCACTGCACTGACTCTAGGTGTGGGGCTTATGTTTTTACTGGGCATCTACGATGACATCACCAACTGCCCGCCCAGATTAAAATTGTTTGTCCAAATCGTCATTGCTGGCTTTCTTTATTTTTCCGGTTTTCAGATTGAACGTATCGGCAACCTGATCGATCTGGGCCCTTTCTCTATCCTTTTAACCGTACTGTGGATCGTCGGCATCACCAACGCCATCAACTTGATAGACGGCATGGATGGGCTGGCACCGGGAATCATTTTTTTCTCCTGCCTGACACTGGTTTTTGTCTATCTCGAACGCAATATTTTCGGGGCTTCTTTTTTGGCAGTGGTTCTGGCGGGAAGCACTTTGGGATTTTTCTTTTTCAATTTGCCGCCAGCCAAAATCATTCTTGGGGACACCGGAAGCCTGCCACTTGGCCTGCTCGTCTCTCTCATCACACTTCTGCCCCTCAATCAGGGTCATACAGACGAAATTTACTATCTCATCCCGGTCATCACCCTGCTGATCCCCATTATGGACACCACCTTCGCTTTTTTCAGAAGGGTCTTTAAAGGGATCAACCCTTTCACCAAGGACGCCAATCATTTTCATCACAGGCTGGAAAACCTCGGGCTCTCTCCAGGCAAAGCCATTTCCATATTATTTGCAATTGGTTTTTATTTCGACTTGACCGCAATGGTTCCTGTATACCGGATCAATCTTATTCCCAACTTCATTCCCATTTATTTTGTTTTCATTATCGTCAATGTAGCCATCCTGATTTTCATCCTGCAAAAAATCGAGAAAAAGCAAAATCATGAGTGAAACCTCCTCAACGAGAGCAAAGCTGTTTCTCTCTATCCTGGCAATGTTAATTCTCATTCTTATTGCCTATGCTAACACCCTGCTCTCTCCTTTCAACTTTGACGATCAGGCCCTCCTGCAAAACATTGCCTTGAGCGGCCCCGATAGGTACAACAGCGTATGGCCCGTTCAATACCGGCACCTTTTCTACCTCAGCTTCAGCATTAATCATTCAATAAGCGGGCTGAACCCGTTCAGCTACCACCTGACCAATCTGCTGTTTCATTTTTTGTCATCGGTGACCGTTCTTCTCATCGTCTTCAAAACCGTCAGCAAAAATGCCCGATGGGAAAGCAAAGCAGTACTGGGCCTATCCATCACCACCGCTCTCCTGTTTGCGCTCAACCCGCTTCACACAGAAGCCGTCACCTACCTTTCGGGACGAGCCAGCGGCATGGGAGGTTTCTTTTACCTACTGGCTCTGCTGTTTTTCATTATGGGAAGCGAAAGAGACAGGAACCCGACAACGACTGTTCCTTTATTTTATTTCCTGACCCTGTTGGCATTTGGCCTTGCGCTTCTCAGCAAGGAAACCACGCTGACCTTTCCTCTGGCAGTTTTTTTATACGACCTGTGTTTCATGAGAAATGAAAGCTGGCATCCTTTCAAGGGGCGGCTGTTTTTTATCTATCTTCCTCTTTGTTGTTTGGTTGGCGCATTTTTAATTCTTACCCCGGAAATGCGCAATATGACCACCGAGTGGCTTGGGAAAATAGATATTAGCTATGCATTAGCTCAAGCCAAAGTGCTGGCATATGCCTTGAAGCTTTGTCTGTTTCCGATCAACCTGACCTTTGATTATGATTTTCCAACCCACTGGTTGCCACAAGCTTTTTCCAACTTCATTCTCGTTATGATCTGGCTGGTTGTTGTGTTTACTGTCATGAAAAACTTCCGTCGAATTTCTCCGATAATGGTTTTTTCCTTGCTATGGTTTCTCATTACCCTCTCCCCCACTAACAGTTTTTTGCCCCGCGCGGATATGTTGAGCGAAAGAAACTTATACCTGCCCTCTTTAGGACCCACCTTCTTGATCGCCTATGTCTTTTATTATTTGTTTTTCATGAAGGGCTCGCTGTCGAAACCGGGCCTGATCCTGCTACTGACATTTTTTTTGATGATGGGCTCGTTATTGATAACCAGAAACTCGGTTTATCGTTCCAACATTCACCTTTGGGAAGACACCTATAAAAAATCTCCTGCCGACCTGCAAGTTCTGCACAATCTCAGCCATTTTTATTTGGAGGATAAACGATATCAGCAAGCCCTCGTACCTCTGTTAAGGCTCTCTCGTTCCGTGGCGAGTGATTTTTACCGGGCATTTGCCCACAGCAACTTGGGAAGCATTTACACGCAAAATGGAAACTTTGAACGAGCCAAAAAAGAATTCCATAAGGCCATTGAGCTGGAACCCACCCTGCCGCTTGGATATCTAAACCTGGGAACCTATCATGCGTCTCGCGGCGAGTTCCAACGTGCGCGGACAGAGTTTCTCCGCGCCAGAGAGCGATATATTATCTACAAGTGGGGTTACCCCATGCCACCAGACCTTGACCTGAATCTGGCCCGGGTGAATTTACAATTAAAATCTTTTGCTGAGGCGGAAAAATATATCCATCAATACCTGCAAGGTGTTCCAGACTCTCCCGAAGGACTTCTACTGAGGGGGGGGATTTATCAGGCGGAGGGTAAAATCAAGTTGGCCGAGAAAGCTTACCGGGAAATCCAGAGCGGGGGACTCGTCTCAGCCAAAGCCTATAACAACCTCGGCATCCTCCATATCAAACAAAACCAAAACGAAAAAGCTCGAGATGCTTTTAATGCCTCGATAAAGTATTACCCCAAAATAGCAGACGCTCATTATAACCTTGGCAAACTGATTCTGGATTCTAAGGGAGACCGTACTCTGGCACGTGAGCATCTTGAGGTTGCTTTGGCCTACAACCAGAGTCTTTCTCTGAAACAAGAAATCAACCGGCTTCT
>JACNKA010000152.1 GCA_014382285.1 Nitrospinota bacterium
CGTCAAAGGAACGCCGCTTGATCATGTTCCCATACACCACATTTGACTATAACTCGCCAGCCCCACCACTACCAGAAATGGGCCAAAATATTTTCTTGTCTCCGACTTTGTCCATGATTTCATAAAACTGCCTCAACGAGCCGCGATTTATTGGATATCCAAACTCTAATACATTAACCCAATCCTGACATAAACGTAACATTTATAAGGACTTTTTAAGCTATAATGAACATAGCTCAAACCTTAAAAAGTTGAAATTCAGATCATTATTCCGGTATCAAAATTTACGATTTTCATTAAATATTTAATTTAAGGAACAAGAACCATGCAAGAAAATTTTTTAATCGTCTTATTGTTATTGATGGTCGCTACCGCGGCGAAGGTGGTTTTCGGAGCCATGCGCAAGAAAAAACCAGCCAAAACAAAATAACCAAATCAGGTTCATTGTGCAACTCATTCCCAACACCTGCAAGATGGAAATACCAACCTCATAGGCACATCATTGCCCGCGCCAACCGGGTCTTCATAACCCCATATATATTCAACGGCTTAAATACAATCCTTGGTTTTTCCCCTCAAAATAGGGTATCCTTGCAACCATCGCGTTATCTATTTTGTTTAGACATCATAAAAAAACACAGGTCATTGGGAGGAAGACTGATATGTGGATGAACAAGGCTATGGGATGGACGGTAGTGTCATTGGCATTTTTTATGAGTGCACCACTCTCCATGGCGGCTGAAGTTGCCAACACAAATGCTTGCGATGAAATAACCCAGGAAGTCAGGAAGGGACGCCCTGGGGTAGCCCCAGTAACCGTTATCGATGGAAAAGGCCCCACCGACTCCATGTCGAGGACCGGCTTATCCTCATCCGCAGCAAAACCAACGGGGAAGCTTTCCAAAGAAGACGAGAGAAACCTTTGCCTGGCACTGACCCCCATCAACGACCCCGAAAACCGCTACAAACATAAAGACCACAGCAGTTATTACTGCACCCTGATTCTTAATCGGGATAGCCAGGCATATTGCTACGCCATCATTCTCGGCGACCAAAGTAAATGCAAAAATATCGTGAGCGCAGAACTTGAAAAGGAGTGCCTTGCGAAATCCCAATAATACTTCAGGTAAATAAATTTATTAGAAAAGGCGGTCGATTGGCCGCCTTTTTTATTTTGCTCCAGCAGTTCAATGGTCATTAACCGCATTAATGCTTTATGATATCAGCGGAACTTCGAAAACCGCGTTTATGTAAGATCAGATTTATTTAAACCTGTTATTGCGGGATCAAAAATGTCAGAACCAGAGCTGGACATTCAAAACCTGAAAATTTCTTTTTCCACTCCCAGAGGAAAACTGACTGCCGTCAATGGAATAAGTTTTCAATTGAACCAGGGCGAAGCATTGGCTCTGGTCGGAGAATCCGGTTGTGGCAAAACGGTCAGCGCCCTGTCTATTCTCCGTCTTTTACCGGAGCCACCAGCGGAAATTTCGAGCGGAAAAATTCTATTTTCCGGCCAGAACCTGTTATCCCTCAATGCAAAAACCCTGCAAGACCTGCGCGGCCGTTCCATTGCAATGGTCTTTCAAGATCCCATGACCTCTCTCAACCCAGTCTTGACGATTGGAGAACAAATGGCCGAAACGCTCCTTCGCCATACGACCATGACCCGGCAAGAAGCCCTGCAAAAATCGGCAGATCTGCTGAGCCGAGTGGATCTCCCCTCTCCGAAAGAAAAGTTGAAGCAGTATCCCCATCAACTCAGTGGAGGAATGCGGCAACGTGTCATGATTGCAATGGCCCTGACCTGCTCTCCCAGAATCCTCATTGCCGATGAACCCACAACCGCCCTTGATGTTCTAATTCAAGCCCAGATCCTTGAACTTCTCGAAAGTTTAAAAAAAGAAACCGGAATGTCCATGCTCATCATTACTCACGATCTTGGGGTCGTCGCAGAAATCGCCCAAAGAGTTCTGATAATGTATGCGGGAGAAATCGTGGAGTCCGGGCCTGCGCATGCCCTTCTTGACAACCCTCTTCACCCTTACACCAGGGGTCTCATCGCCTCCGTCCCCAAACTGGGAGCTCTGAAAAAAAAAGGTGCACGATTAGAAGAAATTCCAGGTACCGTTCCCAGCCTGGATCAGCGTCCTTCAGGGTGTGCGTTTCACCCCCGTTGCGCATGGGCTATCGAGAAATGCAAAACCCAAAAACCCCAACTGCGTGAAGCTGAAGGCGAACGGCAATGGAGTTGTCACCTGGAGCCGGGCTCGCTATGAACACAAAAAAAGGCATTCCGTTGCTGGAAGTTCAAGGTCTCAAGAAACATTTTTTTCCCCAAATGAAATTCCTCGAAGAACAGGCACCACCCGTTCGCGCTGTAGATGGTATTTCCTTCACCTTGCAAGCGGGAGAAACATTGGGATTAGTAGGAGAGAGCGGATGCGGGAAATCCACTGCGGCCCGAACCTTACTCCGTTTGATCGAGCCGACTTCAGGACAGGTAAACTTTTGCGGCACAAACCTGTTTGATCTCAAAGAAACGGCATTGAGAAGTCTTCGAAGGGAAATGCAGATCATCTTTCAGGACCCCTATTCCTCCGTCAACCCGGCAAGACGTATCGGCCATATCCTTCAGGAACCTTTTGAAATTCATGGTTGCCGAGACAAGAAAGAAAATGCCGAAAAAGCCACACAACTTTTAGAACGTGTGGGTCTAACCTCCGGCCACTTCAACAGGTACCCGCATGAATTGAGCGGAGGCCAGTTACAGCGCGTGGGCATTGCCCGGGCAATCGCCCTGAACCCAAAGTTGGTGGTGGCGGATGAGCCTGTGTCGGCTTTGGACGTTTCCATACAAGCTCAGATCATCAACCTGTTGCTGGACCTGAAAGAAAAACTGGATATCTCATACCTGTTTATCTCTCACGATATGGGGGTGGTGGAATATTTCTGTGATCGGGTCGCAGTGATGTATCTCGGAAAAATTGTTGAGATAGCGCATAGCGAACAAATTTATAATTCGCCCATGCACCCCTACACCACGGCATTGCTGAACGCAATCCCCAGCTTTGAGCCAGGAAGAATTAAACAAAAAACTTCTATCAGGGGCGATATCCCCGACCCTGCCATTCTCCAGAGAGGTTGCGCCTTTCATAGCCGATGCCCCATCAAGGAAAAGAAATGTGAAGATGACATACCGGCCCTTGAAGAAATCACCCCCGGTCATCATGTCGCTTGTTTTTTTAAATAAGGGTCTGCCTTAGCCTGTGGCTATCATCAGCCACCTTCAGTTTTTCAAAATATCTTCCGCTTCCCGGGTGTCGGGGACAGGCGAGGCGTGATGCATGACCATCTTCCAGACATCGCCCTCACGATGAAACAGGTTGGTAGCAAAAACTTTAGAAAGCAGCACTCCTGTTTCGGCGATGGTATAAAGTTTTTCGATGCATGAAACCCAGGCCAGGTCTTCCGAGGCCATAACCCGTACATCAGAAGCTTTAATCTCCATATTTCCCGAGTTTTCAAAAATGCCTGCCCAGCTATTCATAATAGGCTCGAAACCTTTAAGAGGGGGCCATCCGGGGTGAACACAGGTTGTACTTGCATCACTTCCCCACACCTTTTTCATCGCTTCAATATCTCTTTTATTAAAGGCTTCATAAAAACCTGCATTAGCAAGCTCGGCTCTATCTTCATTTAACATGCAATAATTTCCTTACGGGTTTATTGTTTTAAAAGATGCTCCACCGCCTTGAATGTTTCTGGCGACTCCCAGTCTTTAGCACCATCGACACGGGCAACAACCCTGCCCTGCTTTTCGATCACGTAGGTGAATGGAATGGTAAAAGACGGGTAGAGTTTTTCAGCAACCCCTTCGGTATCCAGTAAAACCGGGAACGACAACTTGTGTTTATCCACAAATTCATGGATTTCAGAAGTATCACCTTTATCCAGGCTGACCGCGAGAACCATCAACCCTTTCGAGCGATAACGGCGGTACAGGTTTTCGAAGCTTGGCATTTCCCTGACGCAGGGAACGCACCAGGTAGCCCAAAAATTAACAACGATAACTTTTCCCGAGTGATCGTCCAACCCCTCCAGGTTACCCTTAAGGTTCCTCAAGCTGAACCGGGGAGCCAGATAGCCTTCTTGTGATTTAAACTGGTTAGTTTCTGGTTGCGGGTTTCCCGGACCGGGTTTTTGAATACGGAGCACGAGGAGAATCAGGGCCACAATGATCAGCAGGCCCAGCAGTCCGTCCTTAAGACGAATAAAGTTTTTCCCTTTTAAGGCGGTCAATTTCATCTTTTAGTTTTTCCTGCCGCACCCGCTCACCCATCAGCAGGAAGTAAAGCAGAGTGAAGGCGCACAGAGATAATCCCAGCGTTGCCAGCATGCTGGAGTCCATTCCCTTACCAATCCCTTCGTTGGTGATAACCTTTGGCTGAGGGTGGAATGTCCGCCACCAAAGTACGGAAAAGTGGATAAAGGGAATGTTTAGAAACCCAACAATACCAAGTACCGCAGCATAACGAGCCCGCATGGAACCAGCATCACTTTGCGCTCGAAGCATGAGGTAGGCCACATATATGAGCCAGAGTATCAGGGTAGAGGTGAGGCGTGCGTCCCACACCCACCAAGCCCCCCATATTGGACGTGCCCAGATCGGACCGGTGATCAAAACCAGGGAACAGAAAACCACCCCGATCCCTGCTGAGGCATGAGCATAAATGTCCCACTCCCGGTCCTTCTTCCACAGAAACAAAATCGAACATATGAAAACGACAAAGAAAGCAAAAAATGAAAGCCAGGCGCAAGGTACATGAAAGTACATGATTCGTTGAATCACGCCTTCGGTCCGTTCGGTGGGGACATAGATAAAGATACCGATCATCGCCACCAGAAGTGCAAAGCCCGTCAACCAGATCAGAACATTGCCCTCCTCCTGTTTTTCTTCTACCGCATCAGGATTCATCATCATCCTTCCTTGCTCAAAGTTTCTTTCAGCAAGTCCAGGTCTTTTTCAAGAGCGCGGTTGCGTTGCTTGAGTGTGTACACATAATAAACAATGCCGCCCCACACAAACACATTGGCCGCAAATAAAAATCCCAGATTATCCATTCCGTCACTCCTCCAGAATATGGTCGATCGTCATGATGGAGACACCAATATAAATGATATCGAAGGAAGCCGTCAAACCAATCCAGTTCATCATTTCCGATAGAGGCTCACCAGCCAGAATCTGCCCCGTCATCCGAACCACTCCGATGACGATCGGCACCAGTAGGGGATAGAGCAAAATGGGCAACATGATTTCCCGGGTTTTAAGGTTTGAGGCCAACGAAGACAACAGGGTTCCCAGAGCGCAGAACCCCAGGGTCCCAAGAAATATAACAAGTAAAAGTGGAAGCAGATGCTCTAAAAGGTCTATGTTAAAAAAAATCATGAACAGCGGAAGAATGAACAATTCCATAACCGTCAGGAAAACAAAATTGCTGATCAGTTTCCCGAAATAAATAGCCGTTCGGTCTGCAGGTGCCAACATCAAACCCATAAGACATCCATTTTCTTTTTCAAGCACAAAAGAACGGTTCAAACCCAGTGTTCCTGAAAACAAAAAAGCCACCCATAAAATCCCCGGGCCAACCTCACTGGCCTTGACAATGCTCAGGTTCACGGAAAAAATAAATATCAGAATCACCAGCAATGCAAAAATAAACATCGCGCTGAACAGTTCCCGCGTCTTGAGTTCGGTCACGAAATCTTTCCAGACAATCGCCGTGATTTGACTCAAAAAAAGGTTCATGGATTCGATCTGGCGTCAGTGAGGGCGAATGCCCATGGTGAATTGATTATTACGAACCGCATCAAAATATAGCGCCTCAAAATTTTCTTTATCAATATCTTTAACATCTTCAAAAAAAGCGAACCGCCCCATCACCTGCAGGGCCACTTTGTCGCACATTTCCAATCCGCAGGAAACATCATGGGTGGTCATCAATATGGTTCTCTTCTTGTTATGTAAAGTTTGAAGATGCTCCTTGAGCACGTTGGAGGCATGGATATCCAGGCCAGTGAAAGGCTCGTCCAGAAATAATATGGACGGATCGTGCAGGATGGCCCGGGCAATGGATAACCTCTGTAACATGCCACGGGAAAAAGTTCTCACCCGGTCGTGTCTGCGTGGTGCCAGCCCCACATCTTCAAGAACCGCCAGTGCTGACTCCTGAGGGTGTTCCAACCCATACATCTTGCCAAAAAAAATCAGGTTTTCCATGGGAGTCAGGTCTGCATATAAAGCCGGTGAATGAGAAATAACACCGATCTCCCTCCGCATTTCGGGTATCCCCTCTTCCACTTCATAACCGGCAACCCGTGCTGTGCCTGATGAAGGCCGGGTCAACCCCGTAAGAATCTTGATCAAGGTGGTCTTGCCAGCACCGTTCGGACCAAATATCGATAAAAATTCACCGCGCTTCAGATCAAAGCTAACGCCATCCACCGCTTTCAACACCCCAAACTCTTTGCGTAGCTGGCGAACTTCAATAACGGAGGGGTCGGGTTTGGGGTTTTCTACCATTCTCAATAGGGCCCAACAGTTGCGTCAGGTTTAATGGGATTTATGGGGCTTGCCTTTTTTGCTTTCCTGCTCCAACTGATCCAGATGCTCGAGAATTCCCGTCGCTTCCGTTTCCAGCCTATGAAGAAGTTCCTTATAATCGGGCTCTGAGATTTTTTCTGTATTGAAATCGAATTCCAGCTCTTTAATGGAAATCAGTGTTTCTTCTTTACGCACTAAAAGATGCTTGAACTCATCAATAGCAGGGTCCACCGGTTCCACCAACTTTTTAAGTTTCAATTTCCCAAAAAGAGGTATCCCTATGACAAGCAAGATCGCAACAATTAGAATCAACTCTAAGAAGTGGATGAATCCCATTTCTATAACTCGATCCCGTCTAGTTCATCTTTTAAACGTTTGGAATATTTTTCTGAAATTTCGGATGTAGCCGCAGGCGTCTCGATGGAATAACACTCGCCTTTTTTACCCACCCAGGCCTGGAGAACTTTACGAACCCCAAATCCCCCTGCAACTAAAGCCACAAACGGGGTCATCCAAGCCGTGAGGTTGAATCCGAACTTTGTAGGAGCCGACAATACGGTTTCACCGTATTCATCCACCTGCATTTTTACAATTTGTTCAACGGTGAGACCTGATTCCAGCATTTTCGAAAATTTAGCACGGGTTTTATCGGAAGTGGCGCAGGTACAGTTAATAAGAACTTTGCCACACTTGTCATCACATTTGCACATTAGCTGGTTTTCGAGATCCTGCAATAAAGCTCCGGCTCCGGCGTCAGGCACTTGGACTATTGAAATCCACACCAATACAAACAATACCATTAACACTTTTAAAGTTTTCATCGGTTACTCCTGCGCAGGGGATGGGAACAGCTGTTCCTGCTTGCGCACCCTGTCCAGACGGCGACGTTGCTCTAACCGATCCGGCCACATAGAGATCATGGTTCCAAAAGCAATGATCCATCCACCTGTCCATATCCAACTGACCATCGGGTTCACATACACCTTTATCGTTGCCGATTCATCTTCCCGGAAATCTGCAAGGATCATATATAAATCCTCCTTCCAGGTTGACAGGACATCCACTTCCGAAACTGGCTGGTTCTGCCCTTTATAAAATTCTTTTTCAGGGTGGCCCGTCCAATATCGTTTGCCATCACGCTCTACAGCAAGCTGGGCAATGATTCGGGTCTTAATGCTTGTTGCCTCCACCGCGACCAGTTTTTCATAGGTGATCGTGTAGCCTCTTATCTCAAAAGATTCCCCCAATTGCAGGTGTTTTTCCGTGTGGGTTCCATAGGCCTGCGACCCGGCGATGCCGGCAAAAATCAACACCATCCCTATGTGAACGATGTACCCCCCATAACGCCTCTTATTGCGCCAGGTCGCCGTTGCCAAAGCTCCGACAACAGACTCCTCATGCAAACCCATCCTTGAAACTGTAACCTTGTAAAACTCAGTTAAGATACTGACCAACACAAAAACACACAGCACAAAAGTTATATAGGTGTAAATCTCGGCTCGGTTTCCTAACGGAATCACCGGAAACAATGCAATTGCCGCTACCAGGCCAGCGAGTACAGGTTTTAAAAAGTTTTTCTTCAGGTTAGAAAATGTAGCGCGACGCCAGGCGATTACCGGCCCAATGCCTATGAGTGCCAAAAGTGCAAGCCCTATGGGAACATTGACCTGATTATAAAATGGCGGTCCAACGGTGATCTTCACACCTCGCACAGCTTCTGAAATAATAGGGAAAATAGTTCCCCAGAACGTAGCGAAAGCAATCCCCAGCAAAAGCAGGTTATTAAACAAAAAACTGCTCTCTCGCGACAAAAAAGAGTCCAACTCGTTCGCGCTCTTTAACAGAGGAAGTCGCGCAATGATCAACGCCGCACAAGCGGCAATGATCACAAAAAGAAATGCCAAAAAGTAATATCCCAGAGTCGCTTCATCAAAAGTATGGACGGATTGAATGAGGCCACTACGAGTGATAAACGTTCCAAATATCGTCATCGCAAACGTCAGAAGGATCAAAGACATGTTCCAGACTTTCATCATGTCCTTTTTTTCCTGAATCATCACCGAATGTAAAAAAGCCGTAGCAATCAGCAAAGGCATGAATGCAGCGTTCTCAACAGGATCCCAGGCCCAGTAGCCACCCCAACCCAGTTCAACATAAGCCCAGGACGCTCCGAACAAATTCCCCATGCAAAGAAAAAACCAGGAGATCAGAGTCCACTTTCGGGTCATGCGAATCCAGCCATCATCCAGATCTTTGCTGATAAGGGCCGCCACTGCGAAAGCAAATGGAACCGTGAACCCTACATATCCTAAATACAAGGTGGGAGGGTGAATCACCATCCAGTAATTTTGCAGGAGTGGATTCAGACCGCGCCCATCTTCGGGCGGCAGGGGGATGCGCTCAAAGGGATTGGTCGAAAAATTAATAAGGAAAAGAAAGAACACCACGATGACAAGCATAACTGCCATCGCATAGGGGACCACTCTGAGATTCTTACTCCGGTTTTGAAAATAAACCACGAGCATGTAGGTGCTGAGAAGCAAGGTCCAGAAAAGCAGAGAACCTTTTTGTCCGCCCCAGAATGAAGAAACTTTATAAAACGTATCTAGCTCGCGGTTGGAATAGGCCCAGACATACTGAAGACTGAAGTCATCGGTAAGAAAAGCCCTCCACAGACAAATGGAAGATATAGTAATGCAGGCCCAAACTATAAATGGAGTTTTGTCCGCACTCAAATAAAGGTCTATGCGGTTTCCACGGGCTGACATTACATAGGCAATGCAACCATAGATAGCCGTTGCCAGGGCTACCAGTAATGTAAACTCACCAATATCATTCATGGTTTCTATACAAACGCCTTAAATCCCGCACTAGTGCAGGATGGCTGGGTTACTTGATTATACTAGGGAAGGTCAGATCGTTGTTTTCGGCAAGGCTTTCGCTTTATTGAGGCCCGGTTTCTGATACGTGTCAGCTTTGGGGAATGTCCCCGGATGCATCTTTCCGGCCTCTTTTTCAGCTTCATATTTTGACGGGCAACTGGTCAATAACGTGTTGGCGTGAAAAACTCCATCTTTTCCCAAAGTTCCCTCAACCACCACCTCACCGCCATCGATAAACATATCCGGAGTTACCCCTTGATAAGCCACCTTTAACGAGGCATCGTTCTCCTCGATAGAAAAATTCACATTTAAATAATCGTTGGGATCTCTTTGAATAGAGCCATTCACCACATTGCCTTTTACTTTCAATCCGGCACCGGCGTAGGAGACTTTCTGGCTCATCAATTCATCCACGGTAAAGAAATATTGCGAGGTATTGCTGATGCCCATAGTTATCAGATAAGCGATGGCTCCAACAATCAGCAAACTACCCACTAAAAATCTCACTTTTTTCTGCTTCATAACCGGCCCACATCCTCTTGGTTAAAGAATCTCATTAATTTATTGAGGCTTTTTTTATAGTAGCATCCAGAATTTGGCCTTGTCAAAGCAAATCCATTGAAAAAGAAAGGGATAAAAAATTCTCGCCCGAAAATTCATGAAGTAGAATTTGTATATATAATGTACTAACTCCAATATGTGGTTTTTTTATGTCCTCTTCCCCCTGCACAGCCCATTCTGCTTGAAAATAGCATTTTCAGTCGGTTCCGATAATAGCGGTGTCATAACTCGATTTTACTATTTTCTCGGGGGAAACCCTTTTCTCGTCCCACTCAAAATCTATCAACCCCTGTTTTAATAAAAAGTTAGCCCATTTTCACCGGTACAGGTTTTCAGCATTTATGCCTCCTTTTCTGTTGACAGTTTGTCACGTTATGATAGGATTGTGTACTAAAGTGTCGTAAAATGTAACTTTATGTCAGAGTCATAAGAAACCGGTGAACACAGTGACAAACAACTTTCTAGGCACCTACAACATCAGTCTGGACGACAAGGGCCGCTTCAACGTACCCGCGAAATTTCGCAGTGCGCTGGAACAGTTTGGCCCGCAACTGGTGGTGTGTGTGATGGACCATTATCTCGTGGTCTTCCCTCAGAAAGAATGGTCCGAAAACGAGGCCAAGTTGAGCGACCTGAACGCATTCGACAAGACTGATCGAAACCGATTGCGTGAATTTTATTCTAGAGCAACTGAATGCGAAATGAAATCTGGAAAGATACTGCTCCCTGCCAATCAGAGAGAAATTGCAAGGTTAAACAAAGAAGCCATTTTAGTGGGAATGTCCAAAACCTTTGAAGTCTGGTCCCCTGAAGAATGGTCCAGGCAGGAGGAAGGATAAAGGGCGTCTCTTAGACACTAGTTATCTGTGGAGTAGCCAAAATATCATGCCAACGTACCACGAATCGGTAATGAGAAACGAAGTGCTGCATTACCTGAATGTTCACATGGAGGGTGTAATCGTGGATGGCACACTCGGGGATGGAGGCCATACGGAGTTCATCCTTAAAAACACAGTACCTGAAATCCGGGTCTTCGCGATCGACCGGGACAGTTCCGCTATAGAGCGGGCCAGTGAAAGACTGTCTCCTTTTCGCGACAGGGTAACTCTGGCCCACGGCGATCTCGGAGATCTCAAAAATCTTGCGGCCCAAAACGGGATCACCAGCGTGGTTGGACTGCTGATGGACCTGGGAGTCTCTTCACCGCAGTTGGACACACCTGAGCGCGGCTTCAGCATACAACATGATGGCCCGCTGGATATGCGAATGGATTCCTCTCAGAAAACTTCAGCCGCCGACCTTCTGAAAAATCTTTCTGATGCAGAGCTGGTATCCGTTATTAAAACTTTTGGTGAAGAGCGTTATGCAAAACGAATCGTCCGTGCAATTCGTAGAGAACAGGAAGAGCGACCCATCACCACTACCGGCCAGCTTTCACGGATTGTTACGAAGGTGGTGACATCATCTCGACATTCGCGGATCCATCCAGCAACGAGAACATTTCAGGCCTTGAGGATAGCTGTCAATGATGAGTTGGGGCAATTAAAAACTGCGTTGACCGACATGTTGGGCCTGCTTCACTCAACGGCTCGCATTGCGGTGATCTCGTTTCACTCTCTGGAGGACAGGATTGTGAAAACATTTTTCAGGGATGAAGAAAAAGGCTGCTCTTGTCCGCCCAAAATACCTATGTGTATTTGTGGGAGGGCGCCGACCTTAAAGATTTTAACTCGCAAACCCCTTGTGCCTTCAGAAGAGGAAGTGGCGCAAAACCCGAGATCGATAAGCGCTAAATTAAGGGTCGCCGAAAGAGTCTATGTTTGACGGAGCTCGCAGGCTTATCAAGGGCCGACTCCATGTTTCCTCTAAAGATTTCTGGATGGTCATTTCAGTTTCCATCCTGTTTATGTTTTGGGCGTTGGCTTTGGTTTGGCCTGATATCAAGAAAATCAAACTGGCTTATGAGTATCAGGATCTGGCTAAAGAACATGAGGACCTGTCTAGGGAGAACCACCTGCTCAAGCTTGAACGCGAAAGCCTGAGGTCTCTGAGTCGCGTTCATCTTCTGGCTAAAAACGAGGTGGGCATGGAAGAACCTGACGAGAATAGAGTGACCACCATTTTTCTGAAATAGCAACCATGGCAAAAAACAACAAACAGGCGACCGGAACATTTAGGGATGGCATTAAAGCCCGGCTGAGGATCATCTCGGTGTTGCTCTTCCTGTTCGTAATAGCCTTGGTCGCCCGGCTGGCTTCCCTGCAAATTTCCCAGCATGAAGTTCTCCTGGCGAAATCCGAAAAACAGTACGTTGGGACTGTTGAAACGCAGTTCGGGCGTGGAGTGATCTACGACCGAAATATGAACGAGCTCGCGCAAAATATCGAGGTTGAGTCTGTTTATGTGACTCCTTCGGAGATACGGGATCGAAAGAACGTCGCCCGCGTTCTTTCCGTGGCATTAAAGCTGGATCAAGACAAGGTCTATAAAAAATTATCCTCAAAAAAAGATTTCATCTGGATCAAGCGGAAGTGTGACCTTGCCGGGATTGTCAAACTAAAAAAAGCAAATCTTTCGGGAGTAGGGTTCCTGCCCGAACAAAAAAGGTTTTATCCTAAACGCGAACTTGCAGCAAACGTTCTGGGGTTTGTTGGCATGGACAACCAAGGCCTCGCTGGCATTGAATATGCCCACCAATCCAAGCTCAAAGGCACCACTATCAGGCAGATCACAGAACATGATGCTCGGGGAAAAAATATTCAGCCTCTTGATGGATTGCGTGACTCCAGCCGCAAAAGTTATGACCTTGTTCTTACTCTCGACGAGGTCATTCAATACACTACCGAATATCACTTAAAAAAACAGGTGGAGCGTTTCAAGGCAGACTCGGGCATGGCCGTTGTTATGGACCCTCACACTGGGGAAATTTACGCAATGGCTAACGTACCTCAGTTCAACCCTAATCACTACAGAGAGTTTTCCCAGCAAGTCAGGAAAAATCATATTGTTGCCAGTTCTTACGAGCCTGGATCAATTTTCAAGCCTATCGTTGCTGCCGCAGCCCTAGACAAGGAGTTGGCCCGGCCACAGGACATTTACTTTTGTGAGAACGGAGAACTTAAAATTGGCAAGGCTCATATTGGAGAGGCCTCCGACCATAAATTTGGCTGGCTAAGCATGCGCGACATCATTGCAAAGTCCAGCAATATTGGTGTGATCAAAATTGCCCAGCAAGTTGGCAAGAAACCTTTTTATGAGTACATCCGCAAATTCGGGTTCGGTAAAAAATCAGGGTTATCGCTTCCTGGTGAATCTGCAGGCCAGCTCAAAAACCAAAAAAGCTGGACCGACATGTCCATTGCTTCTATTTCTTTTGGTCACGAAATCGCAGTCACCCCCATTCAGATGGTCACCGCTCTGGCGGCAATCGCTAACGGTGGAAATCTAATGGAACCTCATATTGTCAAAGCACATATCAAGAACGGGAAGGTAGTGGAACAGTTCCAGCCGAAAAAAATTCGCCGGGTGATTTCCGAAAAAACCAGCCTGCAAATGGTCGACATACTAAAGTCGGTAGTGAAAACCGGCACCGGGAAAAAAGCGGCATTGGCGGGGTTTGATGTGGCGGGTAAAACCGGGACGGCGCAAAAATACAACATGGAGTCCCGATCCTATTCCGGCACGGAATTCATTTCTTCCTTTGTTGGTTTTGCTCCGGCAGATTCGCCCCGACTTGTGATCCTGGTGATGATTGACAATCCTAAAGGATTGCATTGGGGAAGTGTTGTGGCGGCACCGGTATTTCAGCAAATAGCAAAAAAGGCGTTGCGTTATTTAAACGTTCCGTCAAGCAAAGAACGTGTTTTCATTCTAGATCAAACCTGATGGAACCAGCAAGTTCAACAAACTGGATAGCATTCCCTGAAAATGGTTACCTTAACGTGACTGATCAGAGCGGACAAAAACTTTCGAGCTTAATACTGGGGTTACCAGCTACTAACATTCTGGGGACCATGGACAGGAATATTCGCGAAATCGTCTACGACTCCAGAAAATCCGGGCCGGACAGTTTGTTCGTTGCCGTGCCTGGAGGAAACTGGGATGGCGGTGTGTTCATAAAAGATGCCATCGCCAAAGGAGCGTCTGCCTTTATCACCCAAACTTCTCTCGATTCTCTAAACGGATTCAACCTGGGGTCCCGTGATGTAACAGCCTTGTGTGTTGAAGATTCCCGCAAAGCACTTTCTATCGTGAGTGCCAATTTTTATCGCCACCCTTCAGAACGTATAGCCTTAACAGGAATTACCGGCACTAACGGGAAGACCACCACGTCTTATATTCTCGAAGCTTTATTTAGAGCGCAAGGAATGCGGACGGGGGTTATCGGCACCATCAACTACCACTACGGAGATAAAAAACTTCCGGCCCCTGTCACCACGCCTGAGTCTCTGGATCTGGATCGGATGCTGAATGAAATGATCGAGGATAAAGTCGAAAATTGTTTTCTCGAGGTTTCTTCCCATGCTCTACATCAGAGCCGTGTGCATAACATGTGTTTCAAGGTGGGGATTTTCACCAACCTGAGCCGTGATCATCTGGATTTTCATGGCGACATGGAAAGCTACAAAAATGCCAAGAAAAAACTTTTTCGGGACAACCGTGTTCAACAAAAAATTTTTAACATTGACGATTCGGTTGGGCGTGAGTTTGCTGAGGAATTTAAAACAGCTTCTTTCACCACAGGCATTGACAGTAATGCGGATTTCAAGGCTGAAGATATTGTACTGACAGAGTCAGGTTGCGTGTTCACCTTAAAAACCCCTTTTGGAACCAGCGAAATTAACTCCAACCTTCTCGGTCGACACAATGTTCACAACCTCCTCTCTGCTGCTGCGGGAGCTATGGCTCAGGATATTTCCCTGGAAAGAATTCAGGAAGTATTTCGACAAATCCAGCCTATTCCAGGCCGGTTTGAAAAAATTGAAAACGATCAGGGTTTTTCTGTGCTGGTGGATTACGCGCATACCGATGACGCACTTTCCAATGCTATCTCTGCGGCAAAAACATTCACCAAGGGAAAGTTATTTGTAGTCTTCGGTTGCGGCGGCGACAGAGACAAGGGGAAAAGGCAAGCTATGGGGAGAACCGTTTTAAATGAGGCAGACTTTTCCATCATCACCTCTGACAACCCCAGAACAGAAGATCCGACCCAGATCATTGAGGAGATTCTTCGAGGCGTTCCTTCTTCTGCTTGCGAGGGTCACGATTATGCGGCAATCATCAACCGGAAAGAGGCCATTGAATATGCCATTCATCTCGCCGGCAAAAATGATCTGGTTCTCATAGCCGGCAAAGGCCACGAGGACTATCAGATTCTGGGAACAAAAACTATTCACTTTGATGATCGGGAAGTTGCCCGTTCTGCGTTAAGGAAACGGAACCATTAATGGAAGGTCAAACACAAGATTGCCTCAATGCTATTGAAGGCCGACTTCTGCAAGGGAACCCCGCTTGTTCATTTCGAGGTGTTTCCATAAATTCCAGAACGGTCTCGAAAGGGGAGTTGTTCGTTTGCATTAAGGGAGACCGGTTTGATGGGCATGACTTTCTCGCCGATGTGATTGATAAAAAAATCAGCGGGATCATTCTCTCCAACCCGGAAAAGCTGCCGAGCAAACCTGATCAGGCCATAGAAAAGCCTTTTGTAATCCATGTGCAAGATACGCTTAAGGCTTTGCAGGATTTAGCGCGTTTTCAAAGAAACCGCTTTCCGTTTCAGGTTGTTGCCATTACTGGCACAAACGGAAAATCGACCACTAAAGAAATGATCGCTTCTATATTAGGAACTAAATTCAAGACGCTGAAGACACAGGGCAACCTGAATAACCATATCGGTCTGCCTCTGACTCTTCTGAAGAGAGAGCCCTGCCATGATATGGGGGTTCTTGAGTTGGGAATGAGTGCAGCCGGTGAGATTAAAAAGCTAGCCGAAATCGCGCAACCCGACATTGGTGTGATCACCAATATTTCCGAAGGGCATCTGGTGAAACTGAAGAGCCTGAAAGATATCCAGTCTGCAAAAGGTGAGTTGTTTGATGCGTTGACAGAAGAAGACACAGCCATTGTTAATGCTGATGACCCGCTGGTTTTGGAACTGGCCCGGTCACTTCGCGCCAGAACCGTCACCTTTGGCATCGACCAGCCTGCGGATGTGCGGGCCAGTGAAATAGAAAACAGAGATAATCTCGGGTTTCAATTCAAGGTCAGCCTTTTTGATAAAACTCTTTCCGTTCGCCTTCCCTGTCTAGGCTACTGCAACATTTATAACGCACTGGCTGCGCTGGCTACCGGTTATTCGTTAGGGATTCAAGAAGGGGCCATGGCTCGCGCTCTGGAGAACTATCAACGCATGTCCCAGCGTAACGAACAGATCCGGCATAAAGAAATTGACCTGATTAACGATGCCTACAACGCCAACCCCAGGTCTATGACCGAGGCCCTGAGAACTCTGGGCAATTTTAAAACCCAGGGCCGACGGATATTTGTAATCGGAGACATGCTCGAATTGGGAGATCGGTCTGTAACCGCCCATCAGAAGTTGGGAGAAGAAATAGCCGCATCGCAAACGAATATTCTGGTCACCGTGGGAAAGCTGGCCAGCTTGTCAGCAAAAAATGCTCGAACTCTTGCAGGGGAGAAAATTCAAATCCTGGAATTCACCGGCCATCAGGAAGCGGCGGAGTTTTTAATTCAGGAAACGGTGAGTGGCGACTGTGTAATGTTCAAAGGCTCGCGAGGAGCCGCAATGGAAAAAGTATTACAAATCTTCATGGAAAATAAGAATTAAAAAATGTTCTATCACGTGTTTTATCCGCTCAGTTCGGAATATTCGATACTCAATGTCTTCAAGTACATCACCTTCCGGTCTGCTTACGCTGGGATCACGGCGCTGGTGTTGAGCCTGGTTCTGGGGAAACTGATGATTAGCATTTTGCAGAAACTCCAGATACGGGAAAAGATTCGCAGTGACGGCCCGCAACACCACAGTTCCAAGTCTGGAACTCCGACCATGGGCGGGCTACTTATCCTGGCTACCTTCCTGGGCTCTACTCTGCTTTGGGCTGATTTGAGCAACCATTATATCTGGGTTGTTATCCTTGCGGCTATTGGCTTTGGAGCTATTGGATTGTGGGACGATTTCCTTAAATTACGAAAAGGAGATGGCATCACCGCAAAAGAAAAGATTTTGCTCCAGATATTATTGAGTCTGGCTATTGGAATTTATCTGCTGTATTTCGATCCGGCCCGGGCCGAATATGCCACACGCTTGTCGGTTCCCTTCTTTAAAAGTTTTCAGCCTGACCTTGGGTTTGGCTACCTGATATTTATTGTTTTCATAATAGTGGGGACCTCCAATGCCGTCAATCTGACCGATGGTCTCGATGGATTGGCCATCGGCCCCATCATCGTCGCCACATTCACTTATACCGGCATCGTTTATATTTCTGGTCATTTTAATTTTTCGGAATACTTGCGCATTCAATACATCAAAGATGCGGGGGAGATCGCGATCGTCAGTTCAGCCGTTCTTGGAGCCAGTCTGGGTTTCCTTTGGTACAACTCCTACCCCGCCCAAATATTCATGGGTGATGTTGGGTCTTTATCTCTGGGAGGGGTGCTGGGGACCATTGCGGTGATCGTCAAGCATGAGCTTTTGCTGATTCTTGTTGGCGGCATTTTTGTGATTGAAGCGTTGTCCGTCATCATTCAAGTCAGTTATTTCAAATACACAGGTGGAAAACGTTTTTTCAAAATGGCTCCGCTTCATCACCATTTTGAGGAACTGGGCTGGTCAGAACCCAAGGTCATTGTGCGGTTTTGGATTGTCGCCGTGGTTTTAGCCATGATCAGTCTCAGCACTCTGAAACTAAGGTAAAGATGGAACTTAAAAATAAAAACTTATCTGTAGTCGGGCTTGGTCAAACTGGCGTTGCTGTGGCTAATTTTCTTTCCAGACAAGGAGCCTGTGTCACGGTGACAGACGGCAAGCCTCGCGAACAATTGCTGGAACCTTTGAAGCAATTGTGTGCAGATGTGAAAATTCGTTTCCAAAACCCTGAGCCACCTTCTGATGCCGAAGGAGTGGTGTTGAGTCCTGGGGTGGATATTCACTCGCCGTTTCTTGAAGATGCAAGTCGGAAGGGAATCGAAATCATCAGCGAAATTGAGTTGGCGAACAGATTCAATATCGTTCCGATCATTGCCATCACCGGAACCAATGGCAAATCTACCTGCACCAGCTTGACCGCTGAGATTTTTGCGCAGGCTGGAAAAACGGTACAGGCAGGAGGAAACCTGGGAACTCCATTTATTTCTTTATTGGATCAGGGTGATCCCGATTACAGAATTCTTGAGATTTCCAGTTTTCAAATGGAAGCCACATCAGGGCTTCACCCTGTCGTTGCCGTCATTCTCAACATAAGCCCTGATCATATGGATCGGCATAAAGATTTCCAAACCTATGTTGAGTTGAAGAAAAAAATCTTTGCCCGTCAAACCCGGAATAATTTTTTGGTACTGAATCAGGATGACCCTAATACTCGTGACCTGGGAAAAGACTGCCCGGCAGAGCGCATTTTATTCAGCACTCAAGTTGAATTGGAAAAAGGAATCTTTCTGCGTGGCAACAAGATCATCGCCCGACTGAAAAATAGCGAGATGGAAGTGCTATCCCTTGAGTCGCTGTCCAGAGGAATGCAATGGCAGGTCGAGAACATCCTCCCTGCCATCGCCGTCGCCTTGCTTCTCAACGTACCCCAGGATGCAATTGAACGAGCATTGCAAAATTTCACGAGCCTTGAGCATCGCCTGGAGTGGGTTCGTAGCCTAAACGGTGTTGATTTTGTCAACGACTCCAAAGGAACCAACGTGGGCTCTGTTTGTAAATCATTAAACACTTTCGACCGCCCTATCATTCTCATCATCGGCGGAAAAGACAAAGACACGGATTTTTCTCCACTAAAAAATCTGATGAAAGAAAAGGTTAAGCATCTGATTCTGATTGGAGAAACCCGTAACAAATTCAAAGAAATTCTTAACGGCTCCTTCGGTTACGAAGAAAGTGACAGCATGGAAGAGGCTGTGGGTCTGGCCAGAGCAAAGGCCGGGGATGGGGATATCGTCCTCCTTTCCCCCGCCTGTTCCAGCTTTGACATGTTTAAGGACTATGCGGATCGCGGGACCCGATTTAAAACCATCGTTAAAAACCTGGAAGGGTAATGAATTTTGGCAGCGTCTCAGGCAAAACATTCAGATTCGTTATTGGGCATCACCGTAGCCGTTCTGGTTCTGGTGGGTATCGTTATGGTTTTCAGTTCCAGCGCGGTGTATGCGATGGAAAAATACAACGACTCCTATTACTTCCTCAAACGTCAGGCAGTCTGGTGTCTTCTGGGAACAGGGGCTCTGCTCGTCACCAAAAACCTGGACTACCACAAACGGCATCAGCACACCTATCTCATCATGGTGACGACTTTCCTGCTTTTGCTTTCAGTCATGTTTCCCGCAATCAG
>JACNKA010000137.1 GCA_014382285.1 Nitrospinota bacterium
AGATCCAATGCGGTTTAGCAAAAATCACAAAAAATGCCCCTTATGCAAAGGTCTCCTCTCGCGAGGGAGGCAGATGGCAAGAGCGTGTTCAGCCGAGATAACTCTTTGCCAGCGGTAAAAGATATTGCCAGTTACCTGCGGAGGGTCTCCGGTGCTCCTCGAACATGAAACCAGTATACCAATTAACGCTTAATAAACAAATAGTTCAGAAAGACAAAAGGTTGCTCCTCTCCCGGCTATGAGTTAAACTTTAATGGAAAATCCGCTGTAAAACCATACTTTCACGACACTGACGACACCATTGTGAACAGCACTGAACTGATCATTGATCAGGAAAATACCGGCTACCGCTATTCCATCGAACCGTTTCTGCTGGCCGATTTCATTACCTTGTTGCCAGATCAGTCGGTATTGGACATCGGCACCGGTTGCGGCATCATTCCGATTTTGTTGGTGCACCGGCAACCGAGCCTCAAGGTAACGGCTATTGAAATTCAGGAGTGCTCGCAAGCGCAAAAAAATATTCATCAGAATGGAATGGAAAAACAAATTTCTCTCATCCAGGGAGACTTTTTAGAAGAAGCAGAAAGCTTGAAACCCGAATGCTTCGACCATATTGTTTCTAATCCGCCGTACCGGAAAATACAGACAGGGAGGATCAACCCCGATTCCGGCAAAGCGGTTGCCCGACACGAACTCTCGCTCAACATGGGTTCTTTACTGGACAAGTCGGCTCCGCTTTTAAAAAAAGGCGGGCAGATAAGCCTCGCCTACCCGCCAGAGCGGCTGGGCGAACTCATGCGGGAACTGGAGTGCCGTAGCTTATACCCCAACCGGGCGTGTTTTGTTCATGGCAATTATCAGGCTCCGGCAAAAATTGTTCTGGTTTCTGCCTTGAAAGGGAAAAAAGCCGATTTTAGCGTGGCTCCTCCGCTGGCAGTCTATAATGAAGATGGAACTTATTCACAGGAGATGGCAAAGGTTTATGCTTCCTTTAATTATATTGACCGGCCCAACAGGATCGGGAAAGAGTGAGACCGCTCTAGCCTTGGCTCGAAAGCTGGATACGGAAATCATCAGCGCCGATTCGCTACAGGTCTATAAATATTTCGACATCGGCACCGCTAAACCTCTGTTAGCAGTGAGGGAAGAGATTCCCCATCACTTGATTGATATTCTGGAGCCTGATGAAGAGTTCAACGCCTTCGACTTCAAAACAAGGGCCTTGAAAATCATTCGTGAACTCATGAGTCGAGATAAAATTCCTATTCTGGTTGGTGGCACAGGATTGTACATAAAAGTCCTGACCGAAGATTACGATTGTGCAGAGGGAGCCTCGCCTGAAACCCGGGAAAAAATCCGGCAAGATATTCTTGATCAGGGCGTTGAAAAAATTTATCAGGAGCTTCAGCGCGTTGACCCTGAATACGCCACAAAAATTTCTGAAACAGATTCCCTGCGCATCGAACGCGCTTTAGGGGTTTATCTCGATACCGGAAAACGTTTTTCCGAGTTTCATCGGGGTGACTCCCCAGCCTCAGGCCGATTCCCCATCCACACTTTTATTCTGGATAGAGACCGGGCCGAGTTATATTCCCAAATCGACCAGCGGGTGGACAAAATGATTGTGGACGGGCTGGCACAAGAGGTCAAAAATATTTTAGACTGTGGTCACAACCCGGAACTGAAACCCTTCAAAAGCATCGGTTATGCGCAAATGATTCAATATCACCAAGGAAATATAGACCTGGACCGTGCCACCTATGAGATTAAAAGGGAAACCCGGCATTACGCCAAAAGACAATTGACCTGGTTCAGAAAAATGCATGACGCCGATAACCTGCCAGTAGAAAGTACCGATACGGCTCAAACTCTGGCGGATAAACTGCTCTCTTTTCTGCCCAAAGTCACCGCCTGCTTTCTGGCTATTTTCCTGAGCTTTGCGCAAACAGGCGAAGCCACAACCCAACACTACGAAGAAGCTAAAAAACTTTTGCAGAAAAAAGAATGGGCCAAGGCTAAGAACAGCCTTCTGGCTCTGCAAAATCAGGCGCCGGATTCGATAGAAGCCAAACGTGCCCGGTTTTTACTCGCTCTCATTCACACGGAGCAGGGGAAACCGGAGGAAACCATAAAGCTTCTCGAACCCTTGAGCAAAAATTATGCAGAAGTGGAAGATTATATCCGCTTCCATTTAATCCAGGCACAGGCACAAGTCGGCAAGCATGAAAAAGTCCGCGACAATGCTCTCGCACTCCTCCAGCACAGTCCCAACACCCTGCTCTATACCAGACTTCAACTGATTCTTGCCGAAGCGCAAATTCAGTTGGGAGAAAAAGAGGCGGGAATGAAGACACTGGAGGAAACCATCCTGTCGATCAGCAAAGATTTCAGTCACCAGAAGTTCCGCGATTTTCTTCCTGACCTGATTTTCAAGCTGGCCGAGATACAGGAGCAATCCGGAAAACAAACAGATGCTTATTTGAACTTTCGCCAACTGCACATCCAATACCCCAATCACGATCAAACACCTGAGGCCGAAACAGCACTCAAACGTCTGTCAGCTTTGGAAACGGTCAAAGAGATTCCCCTTACATTAAGAGAGCACACTGACCGCATCCAGGGATTGTTTGAGGGCGTGCGTTATGAGGAAGTCATTGAAGAAATCCAACATCTTAAAAGGCAAAATGATCTTTTGCCTGGGCGGTTTTATTTTTTCATGGCACAGGCACATGGCGGGCTCCGCGATCGCAAAAAAGCCAACGAGGCATTACTACAGTTCCTGAAAATATACCCACATCACGCCAAGGTGCAAAACGCCAAGTTCGATGTCGGCAGAAACCTGTGGAACCTGGGCCAACCGATGGCAGGAGCTAAATACTTCAAGGAAGTCACTCAGAGCACCCCTTCTTCAGAGTTGGCGGTGAAGGCACAGTTTTTTCTCGGAAAAATTTATGAAGAAAACAAAAACTTTCCCGAAGCGTTGAAAAACTACACAATCGCTTTGGAAAAATATCCAGATGATGACTACGCACAGTGGGCAGGCTGGCGGTTGGGCTGGGTTCACTATCTTGACGGAAAGTTTGAGCAAGCCTTCAACAAGTTTCAGGAAGTGGCCCACCGATTTCCTGACAAATCGTTTATAGAATACAACCTGTACTGGAGTGCCAAGTCGGCAGAGAAACTAAACAAAAAAGATGTAGCGCGTGATTTATATGTCCAAGTTGCTGAGCTTTATCCCTACACGTTTCACGGCATCCGTGCGAAAGACAGGCTACTTGTACTGGGCATCAAAACGCTTCCCGAAAGTCAAAACCCAGTACCAGACACGAAAGAAGAAAACCTGCAACTTGGCCGACCTCTCAGCGCACAGGAAAAATTTCATCACATCCGGGCAAATGAGCTGACCCAACTTGGGTTGATAGAGGACGCACGCAATGAAATCGGCGAATTGCAGAAAACCGTACAAAAAAACCTGACCGGAGTTTTGTGGCTTTCCCAGCTTTATCAGCAGGCACAGGGCTATGCAGAATCCCTCCGGCTTTTACATTTGTATAAAGACTTCACCACCAAACCCAATGAAAAAAACCTTTCAGAAAAATTCTGGAAACATTTTTTCCCTCTTGCCTACAAAGAAGCAATTGTGGCCTATGCCAAGTCGCGCGCGGTGGATCCCTTTTTCGTAAACGGCATTATTCGCCAGGAAAGCCTTTTTGACAGTCAGGCACTTTCCCCTGCCGGTGCTCGCGGCCTCATGCAAATCATGCCGGCGACCGGGAAAAAGCTTTACCCGAACACCAAATTGAAAAAACCTTTTGAAACCGATGCCCTCTTTGACCCTGACCTGAACATCCGGCTGGGAGTGAAATATGTCAGCCAACTGAACAAACGGTTCAACAAAAACGGGATGCACATCCTGATTTCATACAACGCGGGCCCTCATGTGCTGAAAAAATGGTTGAAACGATTCGGACATTTGAGCGATCAGGATGTATTCATAGAATCCATCCCCTATCCAGAAACCCGTCGCTATGTCAAACATGTGTTGAGAAACCTGGGCATCTATAAAGCGCTGTATCCTCTCTCCTGAAAACTTCCTGATCATAAGGAATTTTTCATGGCAACAAAAATCCGCTGATAAAAATCGGAAAATTATTTATTGAAGAGGCTATAATGCCTGAAACTCAAAATAACTTTTCATGAAATCGAAAATCCATTTACAAAAAATAGAAAGTTATTCGCTGGATGACGTGGAACAGTTTGTCCAGGACTCTTTGAAAGTCTTAGACCCTGAAGCAACTTTGTTCGGCCCAGGCCAAAAGGTTCTTTTAAAACCGAATCTTCTACGGGGATTCAAACCCGAACACTGCGTCACCACTCACCCTGTGGTGATAGAAGCCGTGTGCCGGGTTCTCAAAGACCTGTCGGTTCATCAGATCGCCATCAGCGATAGCCCGGCTCTGGGCAGTTTATCGGCTGTGGCTGATAAAGCCGGGTATGGTTTGCTGAAAAAAAAATATGGCGCGCAAATCCTGCCCTTGACCGATCCGATTCCCTTTGAAAATAAAGAGCAGGTTCCGCATCTGAAAATTGCCGGTTGCCTGCAACACTATGACCGAATCATTAATCTGCCAAAGGTCAAATCACATTGCCAAATGACAATGACGCTGGGCATCAAAAATCTATTCGGGTTGGTGATCGGCAAGCGCAAACCAGCCCTGCATTGTTTAGTTAAAAACGACAAACTCAAGTTCGGGAAAATGCTGATAGACATCGCCCGTCATGTCAACCCCTGCCTGACCATCGCGGACGGCATTCAGGCCATGCAGGGGCAAGGCCCTATCAACGGAACCCCCTACCCTCTTGGAGTGATGGGCGCATCGAAAGACATGACCGCTCTCGATCGGGTTTTTGCCGACCTGTTAAACATACCTCTGGACAAAGTTTATGCGCTTGAGGCCGCACGACTCAAACAATTCGGCCAGTTTCATCTAGAGGATATAAAAATTTCAGGGATTGCGGATTACCGGTCTCTTGCCGTTGAGGATTTCAAACAGGCTTATCCGATAGACATTTCTTTCAATCCTCTCAAACTGTTCAAATCACTTTTAAAACAGTTTTACGAGGTCAGAATCAAAGAACCACTCACCGTGGAAACAACGGGCAAAGACTCGTTGCGCTAAGTGTGCTGTTGCCAATTGAATGAAACTAGTACAATTTGGAGCCAGCCATGCTGGTCAGCTCACGCCTATTGGTGCTTGTCGAAATTGACCGAGCAACAGCCAAGGTCAAGCCCCGTCTCTTTTTTATTTAAAAAATATTTACCAGGATGGATAAAATTGATAACCTTGTTGCCTTCTCTTCGGGTTCCTACCAGACCTGAGGCTCTTAATATGGAAAGATGATGAGAGGCCTGGGGTTGCCCCATGCATAAAGACCTGACAATTTCAGAAACACTTTTTTCTCCTTTAAGCAGTAACTGGACGATTTTCAATCGAGTTTCATCCCCCAGTGCTTTTAGAATTTTGGCGCATTCTCCCGGATCTGTGGCTTGCTCTTCCATGCAGGCAAGTATATGGGCTCCTTCTATCACGTTCAAGTCTAAACCAGACAACGCTATCGGAGAATCATGAGCAAAGAGATTTTGGACCCGCAAAAGTGGGTAGAGCTTTATGCCGATATGATGTACCGCTTCGCGCTTGTCCGGGTTAAAGACCCGGAAGCGGCTGATGAGCTGGTTCAGGCCACGTTTTTCGCAGCATTAAAATCGCAACACACTTTTGCCGGCAAATCCTCGGAAAAAACCTGGCTGTTCGGGATTCTGAAACACAAAATCATGGATCATTTCAGAAGTTCCAAAAAACATATTTCCATCGACCTGACTTCAAACGAAGGGCCCGACCGAATCAAGTTTGATAGCTCAGGACATATGTCTCCCAAGCCGGGAAACTGGAACATCGACCCTGAAAAAGCCGCTGAAAACAACGAGCTTGCCCAGGTTCTGGCTGAATGCCTGAAAGCATTGCCCAAAAAATACCACAAATTATTTATCCTCAGAGAAATTGACGGGTTGAGTTCCGACGAAATCTGTAAAGAATTCAATATAAAACCGACCAATTTATGGGTTATCCTGCATCGGGCCAGAAACCAACTCAAACTGTGCCTGGAAACGAACTGGCTCAACACTAAATAGCTACTTTTATGTTTACTGGTATGATGAAAGCATTAAAAATGACTTGCGAGGATGTCTATCCTCTTATTTCAGAAAGTCGGGATCATGCCCTGCCTTTTTTGAGCAGGATGCGGCTGAAAATGCACTTTGCCCTGTGTGGGCTCTGCCAAATCTATCAAAAACAATTAGAGACTCTTTGCAAGGTGGCCCGGGCATTGGGGAAAGACGAAGCCAAAGCTCTTGAAGAAACCAGCATGAGTCCTGAAGTAAAAGAAAAAATTCGACAGTGGATCATAAAAAAAACTTAACCAGAATTTTAAAGGGGTAACAGCTTTGCCAGAAAAAATAACCAAAACCGATGGCGAGTGGCAAAAAGTATTGACCGAAGAACAGTTTCAAATCTGCCGCAAAAAGGGAACCGAGCAGGCCTTCTCAGGAAAATACTGGGACTGCCATGACCGGGGGAACTATCATTGCGCCTGTTGCGATGCCCCGCTTTTTTCTTCCATCACAAAATTTGATTCCGGTACCGGGTGGCCGAGCTATTACCAGCCCCTCAGCCCAGAAAGCATCGCCACCGAGCAAGACACTCTCTTCTTTATGCGAAGGACCGAAGTGCTATGCAGTAGTTGCGATTCTCATCTCGGACATGTCTTTGAAGATGGCCCGGAGCCTACCGGGCTACGCTACTGCATCAACTCCGCCTCTCTGGTTCTGCACAAGGAAAAAAACTCCTGACCACAAAAAATTATCTGGGTGAAAACACACGGGTTTCAGGATGAAATACGACCCAAGCGAACCAAAACCCGACAACGGAGGGTATCTCCCGGTTATTTTCGTCCCGGATGACCGCCGTTCTGGATTTGCGGTCATAAAAAATCTGGATAGGTCTTTTATCCAGGACATCCTTAACGGGGGAATCTACTTTGTTTAACTCTGAAAAAGGATAAGCTTTGGTGACTTCTCCTAATTTGACACCAATCACCTTTTCTTTGGGAGGGTACTTCCGGCTCTTTGCGCTCACTCCGAACATCAGTCGCTCACTGGTTTCGTAACCCTGATAGGGGTCGCGATCATAGTCCCGGCGGTAGCCCGTATTATCAGACAAGACTCGGGTTTCCGGATGCATGGCCTTCCAGCTCGCCCAATTCGTATGCGTGGAAGGAAGCAGTTTTAAACGGGCACCGGTCAGGTTGCCGGTCACTGCTTCCGATTTAATTTGTGACCAGAGGCTTTCCGTTTGATGATCGTAAAGTAGCATATCACTTTGATAAAGCAGACCCGAAACCCCAAAAGTGAGATTGCGCCCCTGAGTGTCAAACACCATTCCCGTTCCACAAAGCGGACAATAAGTCACCACCCTTGAAGCTCCGCCAACACGATCATTGACAATTTCATGCCAGTTTAGAATTTTAATGGGGTACGCCTTCGCCTGACCGTTGTAAACATACCCTAAAATACGGTCATTCTTTTTCAGCAGCGTTTTATCGGCTTCCTCTACGGATATAAACTTGGGCTTGAGAATAGCAGGAATCCCATCCTTCCCCGGTCCACCGTCATAAATATCATCGATGGGAATACTGTGTCTGGACGTGTCAAATCCACAAAGCATGACAATGATAAATATCCCGCACAAAGCTTTCAAACAATAATGTTCTCTCCGTTTCAGCATAAAAAAAACCAATCAGATATTATCTGATTGGTCGGTTCACCTGGCGATCCCTTACACCCTGCATACAATATGAAAATCTCTGCAATCATTGGCTATCAGCCATGATCGCAATTCATTTTTTCAGCCATTTGATTCAAAGCCTCTGAGAACACCGCGTGCAGTTCCCGGCGGATTTTTTTAGAATCGTATTCGACCATAGAGCCTCCACCATTTAAAAAATCCCTCTGTTCTTTGACCTTCACACAGGCCAACTGTTTTTCTTTCCCTACAGAGGTCTGCAACAACATGAGCTTACAGAATTCAATGCCAGCTTCCACCGATTGCACCAGTTGCGGATTGATTCGAAATCCGCGATTCTGCAAGTGGTCAATAATCTGGAGAACTTTTTTAAACTCAATACCGGCTTTGGCGTAATCCCTATCCAGCACAGACTGTATCGCCTTCATAATAGCCAGTTCTTTATTGCCCTGAAAATGAGCGTGGGGGGGGAGTTGTTTGAAATAGCGGTTTTCTATTTCGATCAACAAGGCCATGGCATTTTGCCGGGTCTTCTTCTGCGATAAAGGGTTCTCATGCGGAAGCCCCTTGTTTGCCGGATTGATTTGTTCAGAAATATAAAACCATGCAAGGGTCTTGAGTGCCAGGGGTTGAGACGCCCCTCCATTTAAAATTGCATGTTCTATATGTTTCAAACCAACGAGCCGATGGTCTTTTCCGCCCTGCATGATCAGGTTGCCAAACCCTCCCAATCGGCTGTTGCCGTAACGGTACAATCCCAAACCAAAATAGGCATCGACAAGTTCAGGACCCAGAAGAAGAGCCCTTTCAAGATGGGTATCGGCCTGAAATCCATTGACCAGAGCTTCGATGAGGTTGCCCTGGCCATATTCAAAAATACCGATATAACCCTCCGACGCACCGAGGAACAAATTCGCCTGAGCCTCCTGATCGGATGTCGCAGAGGCATCATCCAAAACCTCATGGGCCAGACTCTTCACCTGTCGGCTGTGATACAAAAAGTTTTCGGCTATTTCTTCATCCTGATATTTGCTGGTGAAAGCCAGCGTATGGCAAAGTTCTCCCAGTAAACCCGCGTAATTGAAATGGAACTTCATCAGCTCCACGCGGTTTTTCAGAGAAGGTGCCGCAGACTCCAGACGGTTGATTTCGCCCTGAAACCGGGCAAACCACTCATCAAAATGGTAGTACATGGAATCTTTAAGAGCCAGGGAGGCCATCTCATCGGCAGTCAGATTTTTCAGCTCGGCACTGGGGTTTGCCCTGGCAGTGACCAGAGTGAAAAACAAAACTCCGGTCAGAAGTAAACAGGTTTTAATCCTGAAAATGTTATCAGACATAAACAACAGTTATTTAGAACGACGACTGAGAAGCTGGCGAATCTGCCCGACTCGCTGATAATCTTCCAGTTTCACAAAAAGTTTTTCGGCCTTTTTTAAATGATGGGTCGACTTATCCATATCCATTAAATTTTCGCGATACAATTTCCCCAGCATTAAATGTCCCTCGGAAAAATCAGGTTTAATCCGCACCACTTCCCGAAACGCCGCACAGGCCTCATCAAACAATTCCATGTCCATGAGAGACAAGCCAAAATAAAACTGAACCTGGACCGAGTCAGGTTTAAGAGCTACGGCCTGCCTCATATAATCCACAGCCTGGGCAGTTAGCATGTTCATGCGACAGGCAATGCCCAGATAATAATAAACATTGGAGTCTTCAGGGTCGACACCCAAAGCCCGGGTCAACACCTGAATGGCCAACTCCAACTCATTCTGCTTTATATAAGATGCACCCAGAGCCGTATAGGAGTGAATAAATTCCGCATTAATGTCTATCGCCTTTTTGAAAACCCATACGGCCTTATGCAAAGCATCAATACCGTTTTCCTCCATACAGCCATAGGCCACCCCCATATTGTAGAAGGCATCCAGAAAATCAGGTTTAAAACCCTGAGCCATACGATAAGCATCCACCGCTTCCTGGTACCGGTTCAGGCCTTGGAGGCGCAACCCTTCTTTCAACCAATCTTCGGATGCCTTGTTTTGATCGTGAACCTCCGCCTTAGGCCGATACATCTGATGCGTCAGAGCCGCCCTATGAAAATCATTTTTACGGATATAAAGTTGCTCTGCCGCTTCCAGATACTTTTCAGCCCGTTTAGGGTTCCGCAGTTTTTTAAGGTGCAGCATCCCCAACTGGTAATGGCCTTCCGCAAAATCTGGACACACCCGCACCGCCTTTTTAAAAGCCTGGCGTGCTGAGGCATGATAGCCATATTCCAGAAATGCGACGCCGAGAAGCCCGCAAATCTGAGCGAAGGTTTCAGTCGCTACCAGCGACTCGTTTTCAGAGACCTGATAGATGTCACGGTTTCTTCCCAATCGATCAAAGATGAAAGTCAGCCAATAATCCGCCACCGCAAAATCGGGTGCCATGGGTATGGTATTTTTTAACGCTGTGAACGATTTTTTTTCCTTACCGGAAATCCAATACGCCGTAGCCAGATCAAAATAGATTTGTGGGTAATTGGGTTTGAGACGAACAGCCTTACGGTAATGCTCAATCTCTTCCCGATGGTTTCCCATCGCCCCAAAAATATGCCCCAGAAGGTGGTAGGCAGGATAAGCAGTCGGGTTAAGGCGCAATACATCACCACAAACCGCAACCGCTTCCCCATAAAACCCCTGGGCCGTGAGCTTGATCGCCTCCTCGAACAATTCAATATCATCCCAGGGGTAAGGCAGGAGGTCTTCCATGACCTGCACCAACCTTGGCACCGTCAGCTCAACACCCTGAATAGCTTCAAACCGCTCCACCAGATCGGGATTACTGCTCTTGAGCTTTTCCCCCAACGTGGAAAGCCCCGCACTCTTGAAGGATGAGAGTTCCTGTTTCTTTTTGATTTTCTTTTTAGCCAAACCCCGCCTCATTAAAAAAGCATGATGATCTGATTATAAAGGGGCTGACTGAAAGAGGGGAATTTTTATTCGGGGCATCCTTGCACATTCTGCAAGACCTGGGTTGAGGAGGTGGATGGTCGTGCCATCGGGGTGCGTAAGGGGGAGACCTGGCCTCTCTCAATAACCAGAACCTGATCGGCTATCGATTGAGCCTGAGCGTGCTGGTGCGTGACCCACAATATGGTATGCCTGTTCTTCAAAGATTGAACCAGTCTTTCAATCGCCGCCGTTGATTTGGGGTCCAGGGATGAAGTGGGCTCATCCATCAATAAAACCTGCGGTTCTACCGCCAGGGTGCGAGCAAGAGTGAGCCGTTGCTGTTGCCCCTGCGAAAGTGTGGTGGCTTTCTCTCCAAGCCGGTCTTTAACCTCTTCCCACAGAAACACTTCACGCAATACTTTCTCGACCCTGTCCGGTTGTTCTCTTCTGGATATTCTCTCCCTGACTCCAAAAATAACATTATCAAAAATACTTTTTGGAAATACACAGGGCTTTTGAAAAATTATGCCAACCTTTCTTCTCAGTGCATAAACATCGGTTTCGGGTCGGTAAATATCCACCCCATCAACAAGAACACTTCCCGCAATGCGGAAATTTTTGATGCGATCATTCATCCGGCAAAGAGTACGCAGCAAAGTGGTTTTCCCCGAACCGGATGCCCCAATGAGTGCGGTGATGGAGTTTGCAGGCAGACTGAAGGTCAGGTCCTGAACAATATTTCTTTCGCCAAATGCAGCGGAAAAATTTACGAATCGAATCATAGCTCCGACTCCATAACCACTCGAGTTCTGAAAATCCAGGCCATCAGCGTCAAGAGAAACACCAGGCCCAGCAACACCAGACCCGCACCCCAGGCCTGAGCGATGGATTCCGGGTTAGCCGCTTCCTGAGCCAGAACCAGAATATGGGTCTGCAAGGTGGGAACCGGGTCAGAAAACGATTGTGGCAATCGAATGCCAGAAAAGGTGGTCGCTGTAAACATGATCGCCGCTGTTTCTCCGGCGGCCCGAGCCAACCCCAGTAAAACCCCTGTCACCATTCCATAAAAACTTTGCGGTAAGATAATGCGATAAATTTGTGTTGGCCTCGAAAGGCCCAGCGCCATCCCCGCCTCACGATATTTTTCCGGCAAGGCCTCCACTGCTTCGCGGATGCTAACCTGCAAAGTCGGCAGAATCATCACTGCCAAAATCAACGAACCCGTCACCCATGAAACACCTGTATCCAGATAGACCCCAAATAACAGATAGCCCACCAGTCCAAACAAAATCGTTGGCGTGGCATTGAGAATATAAGTCAATTGCGTCAAAAAAGTTTTAAATTTACCTGTCTCCAGATACTCCGTCTGGAAAAGCACCGACCCCAGGGCCACTGGCAAACTCAACAAAACCGCGACCCCCATCAGAATCAATGTTCCCATAGACTGATAAAAAATGCCGCCTGCGCGCCCGAAATCCCCCGACTCTTCAAAAAGGAAACCAGCGTGCAACACGGGCACCCCTTTTAGAAATAGGGTGCTCAGAATGAAAAACAACAGGGCCGCAATTAAAAAAGTGACGCCTCCAATGAACGCCAGTACTATTTTTTCCGTCGTTATTTCATTCACTGACTGCTCCGCTTAATAAAGAAGGTCCCCGAAAATGTTAAAATCGCCACCATTATAAACAGGGTCAAACCCAAACCCATCAGCGCATTCCAGTGCAGTCCACTGCCCAACGCCTCCGCCGCCTCACGACCCAGCTTCGAGGGAATAGTCTGGCCCGAAACAAAAATGTTGAATCCGGGAACCCGGTCGAGACTGCCAATCACCAGCATCACTGCGATAGTTTCTCCCATCGCCCGCCCTATTCCCAACAAAACCGCTCCCACGATTCCGGGCAGAGCCTGAGGTAAAACCACCCGCAAAGCAGTTTGCAGTTTAGTCAGGCCCAGGCTTTCAGCGACTTCACGAAATTCTGAAGAAACTGAATGCAGTGCATCTTCCGACAACGTCAAGACCGTCGGTAAAACCATGATAGCCAGTAGTAGACCAGCGGTAAAAAGTGTGTTCCCATCGAGCAGGTTTAATGCGTCCTTAACCCCCACGGTTAAAAAAGAAACACCAAGCAGACCGTAAATAATACCGGGCACACCCGCCAACAATTCCATGACCCCCTTCACCTTCCTGCGGAAAGAAGGTGGCAAGTATTCAGAAGTGAACAAAGCACCAGAAAGTGCCACAGGTAATACCAAAATAATTGCCAAGCCAGTAACAATCAGCGAACCACAAATCATCGGCAAGGCACCAAAAGATTCACCCACCCACCAGTTTTCTCCCAACCAGAAACCCAGGCCCTCAGAACGCAGAACCGGAACCGACTCCACCACCAGAAAAATGCCAAGACCCATAGCGCATACGAGAAAAATAAAAGTCATTATGGCAAAAACCCAGCCCACCGGCTCCAGGTAACGGGTGCCCGTCGAACCGTATATTAAATCGGCCCTCACGGTTGGAAGCTCCCGATAGGTATGTAACCACTCTCTGCAACTATTCTCTGACCCTCTGGTCCTTTGACAAAATCAATAAAAGCTTTAATTTCACCTTTCGGTTCACCGGCCGTTATGAAATTCAATTTTCGAACTATGGGATAACTCCCCCGCTTAACCGATTCCCATGTCGGGGAAATTTCTTTTCCCTGATCCAGAAGCGACACCGCTTTCACATCATCATTGGTCCAGTTAAAGGACAACATGCCAATGGCCGAGTCACTTTGCGCTACCTTGGCCTGCTCCTCATTATTCGATCCGGTGACCAGATGCGTTCCCAGTGTTCTTTGCGAAGCATTGCCGAAAACATATTGCATGAACACATGGCGGGTGCCCCGGTGTCGTTCTTTATCGACAACTACAATTTCGCGATTCGGCCCCCCAACTTCCTGCCAGTTGCGGATTTTCCCCATATATATCCCGGCAATCTGCATGGGAGTTAATTTACGAACCCCGGCTTGATAAATTTCTGCCGAGACCACGCAGGCCACAGCATCAAGACCTGCCGTATGAATTTTCAGATGGGCCTTTTCGAAGCGTTTACTCTCGTCCTGAGAAATCTCGCGCGAAGCCATGCCAATATCAGCACGGCCCCCGGCCACAGAATGAATGCCCACCCCAGAACCTCCGGCGTTGACCAGAATTCGACTGGATGATGATTCCATAAACTTTTCAGCCGATCTTGAAGCCACCGGTAGGACCGTGCTCGACCCGACGATCAGAATTCGCAACCCCGTGTCCGCAACAGCCGCAAGCGGAATAGCCACAGTCAGGAACATAACCAACCCGACCCAAACCCTCTTGTATCGCCGCATAAATCTCCTAATCTTTATATTCAAATATATAGATAACTGCATATAAAAGGACAAACAAATCCTAACACAAGATAAGGTCGCCTCAAAGAGGCAAACCTTACAATCCGGCAGATCTAAATTGTCAGAGTATTTATACTTTTAAGGAATGTTCAAGTTTTTGCAGAGCGCCGATGGCGGACAAATGATCTTGCTCAGCAGAACGATGCAGCCAGTGGATGGCCTCCTGAAAATCAATGGGAGTGCCCCGTCCATTGCGGTGCATCAGTCCGAGATGGTATTGCGCTGAACTATGGCCATGCTCGGCGGCCAGACGAAACCATTTGAAAGCCTGATCGTCATCGACACCTGTTAGATAATGATGACCCAACTCTGCCTGGGCAAGGTGGTTACCCTGTTCGCCAGCTTTATGGAACCATGTCAATGCTTTTTCCAGCGCGCCCGAGGCTTTCAACAATCGACCTAGGTTAAACTGAGCCTGGTCATCCCCTTGATTGGCTGCACGCGTATACCATTTCAGGCTTTCCCTGGGGCTTTTGCTTGCCCCCTGCTCATAAATTTCAGCCAGTCGATTCTGGGCTCGGGCATGACCTTGGAGAGCGGCTTTGCGCAACCAGCCGATATCCGTTCTTCCAGAAGGCTTGTCGTCCCATTCATTCCCTGAATTTTGTGGAGTGGCTTGCCGGTACCACTTCGCGGCTTCTTCAAAATCTTTAGTCACTCCCTTACCCACAAAATACATACGACCCAGGCTCTCACTGGCCTGACGATTTCCCTGCTCGGCGGATTTTCTATACCAATCAGCGGCTTCTTCATCTTTCCTGTTTTCAAAAAGCTGTCCCAGATAATTCTGCGCCAAATGGTTTCCCTGTCCGGCTGACTTCTGAAACCAGAACAATGCCTGTTCCCGTCCGTCATCGTTTCTGGAAAAGAATATTTTCCCAAGACTGCACTGGGCATAATCATGTCCCTGTGCGGCCGCTTTCATAAACCAGTGAACCGCCTTCTCAACATTAACCGACGAACCTTCGCCATTCAAATACATCCGACCAAGATTGTATTGCGCCAGCGAATAACCTTGCTCTGCTGCCTTGTGGTACCAATGCAACGCCTGAGCGTGATCGGGAACAATGCCTTTACCGTGATAATACATACGCGCCAGGTGAAACCGGGCGAAAGCATCCCCTTGCCAGGCCGCCTTGCGATAACAACTCACCGCCTGCGCAAGGTCCTGCGCAATTCCCCTGCCATTCTCATAGAGGATACCCAGAAAAACCTGAGCCCGCGTTTCATTCTCTTTCGAAGAACGTTGAAAACAGGAGAACGCCATTTCTTCATCTCTGTCGATTCCATCACCGAGGAAGTAGAGTATTCCCAAATTAAATAAAGCCTGTGCATGATCTCCCGCCCGCTGATAAAACTCTAACGCCATGAGCGGATTTCTATCACACCCCTTGCCATAATCATAAAGCAGACCAAGCGAGTTCTGCGCCTGGGCATAATCCAAGTTGGCGGATCTTTTCAGCCACAAAAAGGCTTCTTCATATTCTTTCTGATCAAAAAAGTATTGGCCTTTTTTATACAGATCTTCAGCAGTCGGTTCAACGTCCAGCGCCGTGGTTGCGAGAAAATGTTTGGCATGCGGGTGCCCCTGTTCTGCCGCACTGCAAAACCATTGCAGAGCCTTTTTCGGTGCATGGTCCACTCCTTCACCGCAGTAGTAAAGCGTGCCCAATTTAAATTGTGCCATATCCAATCCGCTCAAAGCCGCCTTATGGAACCAGCGCGCGGCACGACCCGGATCTTCCACAACACCATTTCCCCGCTCATAAAGATCGCCGAGGTTGTAGAGTCCGGCGGCGTTGCCACCCAGTGCCGCTTTGCGGTAGCAGGACTCGGCCCGGGAATAATCCTGAGAAACCCCGTCTCCATTTTCATAAAGAACGCCCAACATATTCTGCGCCGTATCATTATTTTTTTCCGCCGCCTTCTCGAACCATTTTGCCGCTTCATCAGAAGCCTTGTCAGTGCCCTTCCCCTGATAATGCATTCTGGCGAGATTGAATTGTGCCGTGCCATCTTCCTGTTCTGCGGCTTTCTGATACCAGTGCAAACTCATTTCATCATTCTGGTCTACACCCAATCCATTTTCATACATCACACCCAGAAAACCCTGGCCCGGCGCAGAACCTTTTTCGGCAGCCTTGGTAAACCATTTGAACGCCTCCACATGATCGGTGGGAACCCCCACTCCCTTGAAATAAACCACTCCAAGATTGTATTGGGCCTGCGGTTTTCCCTGGCGCGCTTCGCGAAACCAGTTATCGAGATTTTTGCGGCTCACCCGGTCCACAGAACCTTTGCCGTTTTTATAATAAACCTCCGGCAACGCCTTGGCTGTGCCCGCATGGTTCCTCGGCAGAGCGTGCAAAGTCGCTCCGTTTTCGATTTTTTCTATGGCAACAGGTTTATTCATAAGAGCAGGCCATCAAATAAAGTCATAAGCCAAATCCCGAATTTGAGTTTTGGTCTTTCTAATTTTCTCTTCGAGATCATCGGCGATTTCCTGAAGCAGATCGCGCCCTTCCAACTCGGCAGACTCAATATTTTTCTTCAACTGGAACATTTCGGTCAGCGTCAGGTCTTCCAACTCATCGGAAATAGCATGCAAGCGTTTTCGCACCTGAGCGGCCTGGCTCACAACCCGAACCAACTGCTCACCCAACTCCAGTTTTTCGTGAGCCGGTTCTTCCGCCTCCCATTCCAGCAGAATGGAGCGAATCGCCTCCTCATCCAATCCGTCATAAGCCTGGTTGAGCTTCGCCATCAGGTCATGCCTGCGTTCGCGTTCAGTGGCAGATGAAGCTAAATCGGGATGGATTCTTTTTGCCACACGACGAAATAATTTTTTTAAATTTTCAGGGGGATTAAATTCTTTGCCAGGTTTTTCTGCCTCGGGGCTTTCTTCCTGAAATTCTCTGGCCTGTTCGCGAGCGGATTCCGCTTCTTCCCTGAAATTATCTGCTTTGGGGAAAACCTTGGAGGCCAGACCCATTACCTGCGCCTTAACCTGATCCAGCTCCGCATACAACTGCCCGACTACGTTTTGGTAACGGCGCTCGAAAAGATGCAATTGAGCATTTTCAGTGGAGAGTTCAAGCTCCTTGTCAGCAAGCTTGCGTCGAAGATCGGCCAGCTCACGCCTTCTGGCCTGTAACTCCTCCGCTTGTGGACTCAAAATCTGTATAACAGAAGACATAACTATCTTCTCACCTGAGATTTTTTCTTAAATTTGGAATACATTATTATCGGGTGAACATCGTAGTAAAACAAGTATGGAAGCATTACATTTTAGGTGCAAATAAGATAAGCTCATTAGATTCAATTAGTTATTAAAAATTAAAATTTTTCAGCCCTTTTACACACAATTCCCGAGAAAATAAAGGCCAAACTTTCAATAACATAGAACATTAAACCAGATTAAACCCATAAAATCAATACTTTATGGATGGGCAATTTAAACCCTTCTCTCATCATCTTAAAACCCTTTAAAACTGGTGCTTTACAAGCCAGTCGGCTTGCTTTAAAAGAGAGAGGATTGAAAAATTTGCCTTTAAGGACCGCGATGAAAAAAGCTCCAATTATTATTGCCGAGGACTCTCCCTTTTTGACGACCGAAACCCGGCAGACCCGCTGGGCCATTCCCTACAACTTTGAATGCCTCAATGCACGGATCGATAACCTGCTGACTCGCAATCAAAATTGTATAAAAGGCAAAAGAGTTCTCGATATCGGCTCGCATATGGGAACCTTCATGTACTCAGCTCTGATACTCGGGGCGGAGTATGTTCAGGGAATCGACACGGAAGAAAAAACCATCGAGCGGGGACAAGAACTGTTTCAACAATTAAAGGTTGCTGAATCCCGCTATAACTTGCAGGTGGATGATGCGTTTCGTTATCTGGAGAATCTGGAGGAAGGAAGTTTTGATACCGTGCTCTGCCTCGGCACACTCTATTATATGGTCGAACCTTATAGACTGCTGAAGCTCATGCAGAAAGTGGCAAAAGAAACGGTTCTCATCGACACCTTCACCGCCGCCTACGCCGCCATTCAAGGCAAAGAAGCGCCCGACGTTTACCGTGCCATCAACGAAGAAAGTCTGAAACTGCCGATGCTGCTCACCGCCCTGACCCAACCGGGGAAAAAGGATTACCGTCTGCCGCATTCTTTCCCGCACCGCGATAAAGATCTCAGCCTCATCACCCTGCCGACTGACGCGCTTTTAAAAATCTGGTTTCAATCGTTAGAAATGTCTTGCACTGAAATCAACTGGAAGGAATACCAAACCCGGCCCTGCACCTATCACGATCTGCTCACCCCCGACCAGAAAAAGTCATCGCACTGGGCCGACGTCTATACCAGCGGAGTGAGAGCCTCTTACCTCCTCCGGGCCGCGCCCGGTAGCCGTGATATTCTTCCTTAACCCTCGTGCCCCGGAGGGGTAAATAGCCTTATTTGGCTGGCGAAGAGTTATCTCGGCTGAAAAAAGGCTTTGCTAAATCCTAGTCCTGCACCTAACGGACCTTATAAAGATCGTTGGTTTCCTTGGCGATTTTGTCGTGCAGGTAGAGGATCAGCCAGCGTTTGCCGCCTTCTTTGACAACACCCAGTGCCACGTCACGAAATAAAATTCCCGGTTGTTTTTTTTGCAGGGTTTTGAAAATTATTTTCGACCATTTCGCCGCCCGCCCGACCTGATATTTTTTCACCCAGTCAAACAGTTTGCTATCTACAAAAGGGATCGTTACCTCCCTCACGCCGGTTAAATGGGACACTCTAAGCCCCAACATTTTGTTCAACACTGGTTTCTGGCTCAATTGCCCGGCCCACTCCAGATAGTCCGCCAGGCTTTTTAGCAAATCATAAACTTTAACTTCATATAAAGGTGCTGAAGATTGAGGATGCCAGAAACGGGAAATGTTTTCTGCCAGAGAAATATAAAGCGGTTTCACTTTGGCCCACGGCAGGGGTTTCACCGAAAACATAATATTTTTTCTCGATGTCCCAACGATGGCACGTACCTCATCGGGAAAAGACAGATCCGGTTCGTCCTGCAACCGATCCATTTCGTCCAGCAATATTTCCGCTTCGGGGACTGCATCGGCCCGGTGTTCACCATAAACTTTTATCGCGGCTTCCCCCACTAACAGCAGCCATTGAAGCCACAGTGCCCGGACCACCATCAGCCGAACCCGGCGCAGGAGTGCAGCGGGAACAAAGCCTGTATTTATTTTATCTGTCGCAGAATCAAGACACAGTTCGCGCAGACGAAATTGAGTCAGTGTTTCCAGACTAGGTATTTCCAGCCCAGTTAGAACCTGACGGTTGATATCG
>JACNKA010000015.1 GCA_014382285.1 Nitrospinota bacterium
TAACAAAATCAAAATCAACATATTTCAGAACTTTCGTATGGTCACCAAAGATCACAACTGGTTTCACCAGCTTGATAATATCTTCTTCTTTTGACCAAAACCCGTTGATGAAGTCCTTCTCCTGAGAAATGATAGGATATAAACCTTCATTTAAAAATTGTTTGCGAGGAATTTTTTTAGGTGATTTGATCCGATGAATGCAATCTTCAAAACTTTTTGATATCCACTTCTCCATCACAGCATCCCCCTAATTGATAACTTCACGCCCAATTCGGCTACCATCAATTTTACCCCATTCGGCTGCTGCCAAAGCTGGATCAATCAGTTCGGCCCGGGTTTCGGCTTCATTGAGGTCTTTGTGAGTCATGCACTCACCTGTTGTTGAACAGAATCAGCGGTCAACTCACCAGTGAACGCCTTTTGAAGTATGGACTGTTTGAGTTCGGCCAGAGATGCGAGCTTCTGTTGGTATATGGTTTCGAGGTGTTGTGTTTCCTTGTTTAGAACATAAAGACTATCAACAATTCTCCCCTGTTCCGACATGGGAGGGAATGGAACCTGAATGTTGTTCAATGATTTCTGATTGATCTTTGGTTGTGCCATGCCACTCACGTATGGTTCTAACGATATCGAGTTGAGATAATATTCAATGAACTTCTGTGAATGCTTCTCGGTAAAGCGAAGCACGTGAGCATGGTTGTTTACCCATGTCTTCCCACTAATCGAAAAAGCTGTTGGATAAGTTCTTGCGAGCAGATTAGATCCATCCTCAGAGACCAATAGAAGGTCTTCATCAAAGATGTAGTCGGCCACATGATCGACGATTCCTGACGCACCATAGTACGGTATTTTCCCACTTGTCCTCTTTGCTTTTGTGATCGGTATGCGTTTGCTATCCAAATTCTCACAAATATTTATAAGCCTCTTCTCAACCCATCCTTCACCCTTCTGGGTAAAAACGCTGTTAAGATAGCTCTCAAACAGTTCACGGGCGTTGGAGAGGATCTTCTCGGCATTGGACACCGCTTGACTGATACCAACAAACGCTTTATCGAGAATGGTGACAATTCGTTTTTGTTCTGAGAGTGGTGGAAATGGATGTTTAATGGCGTAAACATCATTACGGTTGAGTCCAGGCTTTACACCTTTAGCTAAGGATTGTAGACGGAGAGATGTTAAACTGTGATATAGGAACATCAAACCATATTTATTCCTATCGAAGTCAACGAAGTATGTAACGTCCAACGGCCAGAATTTTTCGTCTGTTAAATTTACTTCTCCAGCTGACCCTTTTCTGCCAACGATGATGCTAGGCTTGTCACAATAGAATTTATTTGTTCTACACTTGACGCCATTCGCACCATATGCCGGATACTTACCCTTAGCATCCCTTTCTTCCTTTGGTAATGGTTTCCCATATTCTAATTTAAACACATCACCAAGTCGCTTATTGTTCCATCCAACTGGCAACTGACTCACAACATTCCCCTAATTTCGTCCAGCACCTTAGCACTCTCTGTATCCAGTGCTGCAATCTCAGTCAGAATCTCTTGTGGTTCACGCAACGGTGTTTCCTCTTCCTTATTTGGGTTCTTTACCGAGAGGTCAAAACTGTTTTGGTCTATCTCCTTTGCTGCCACTGTCCACGACTTATCACTGTCTCCAAATGTGGCTTGAAGCTCGACAAACTCTTTTAAATCCTCATCATTGAGTGGATTGGTCTTACCCATATTCCTGCCGGGGTCAAGCTGGTAGTACCATACCTTCTGAGTTGGTGCGCCCTTCACAAAGAACAGAACCACTGTCTTCACACCCGCACCGAGAAACGTACCACCGGGACAATCCAGTACAGTATGGAGGTTACAGCCTTCCAATAAATCCTTACGCAGTGCAGTTGATGCGTTGTCAGAGTTTGACAAAAAGGTGTTTTTGATGACAACCGCGGCCCGTCCACCAGCTTTCAAATGTTTGATGAAGTGTTGAAGGAATAGGAAGGCTGTCTCACCTGTCTTGATTGGGAAGTTCTGCTGGACATCCCCTTTCTCTTTACCGCCAAAGGGTGGGTTGGCGAGGATTATGTCGTAACGATCTCTCTCTTGAACATCGGCAAGATTCTCAGAGAGTGTGTTGGTGTGGATAATGTTAGGAGCATCAATGCCGTGAAGGATCAAATTCATGATCGCAATCACATAGGCCAAACTCTTCTTCTCTTTTCCATAGAAGGTGGTGGTTTGTAAGGTCTTTAACTGGTTGGGGGTCAGTTTGACATCACCGTGGCGTAGGTAGTCATGAGACTCACACAGAAAGCCCGCTGAACCACAAGCACCATCGTAGATGGTTTCACCGATTGTAGGTTTAGTAACTTGGATCATGGCTCGAATGAGGGGACGTGGAGTGTAATATTCACCGCCATTTCGTCCTGCGTTGCCCATGTTCTTGATTTTGGCTTCGTAGAGGTGGGAGAGTTCGTGCTTCTCCTTCTGAGACCGGAAGTGAAGCTGATCCATCAATTTCAAGGCATCACGCATAGAATACCCACTCTGGAATTTGCTTTTGATCTCACCGAAGATTTCACCAATCTTGTATTCAATGGTGTCTGGTGATGTTGCTCGCTGTTTGAAACCCTTTAGATACGGGAAGAGTACATCATCAACATAGTCAATAAGGTCGTCACCAGTAAGGGCTGCATCATGGTCGAAACTACCATCAGACAGCTTTGGATCTGCCCAACGGGACCAATGATGCGACTCGTCAATAATGAAGTGATATTGTTTGCCGACCAACTCGGCTTCAATGGCCCTTTCACCTTCCAAATCATCAAGGTACTTCAAAAACAGCATCCAAGAGGTCTGTTCAGTGTAGTCTAGCTCCGATGAGCAACCTGCCTCTTTCCAGAGAACATCGTCTATATTTTTAAAAATTTGTTCAAACATTGAATACCTGTGTGTGTGGGATAATAGTGTTTATCACCTAGCATTTTATACACATATGCACAATAAAGCGATAGTAGCCAAGACCACTTACCTTGCACATTTCTTCCATATCCCATAATGTTCCAATGGGATTCCCACCGGGAATTTCAATCATAATCAATGAAGAGGGAGATTTTTGCAATGTTGAGTGTGGGACAAGTTCTGGAAAAATTTAAAATCCCAAAGACCACTTTATACAGAAAAATGGAAAGTGGGGAGATTTCGTTTAAAAAACAGAACGGTAAACGTGTCCTAGATCCCGCAGAAGTTGAAAGAGCTTTCCCACAGTGGAACAAACGGGAATTCCCAACGGAACACAATGGAACCAACGATGGGAACAGTGATTTGGTGGATTCCCTCCGGGACAATATCAGAATTTTGGAACGTTCCAATGCCTCGTTGGAAAGTTCCAATGAGGATTTGCGTAACCGCCTCGATCGCGCGGAGAATGAAAGAGGCCAGGTGCTGAGATTATTGACTGATCAACGTTCCAGCTCGGCCGATGATCCACCACCAAAAAATAAGAAGAAGAAGTCCAAAAAAGGGAAGGGGAAGAAGAAAAAATCGAAAAAGAGCTGAACTTTACTGTCTATTTTCCGCCCATTTGTCGAAATCCTGCAAATCTTCCGAGAAATAATGTTCTGACATATAAGGGATAAATGTTCCAATCATTATGAATGGACTTTCTATCCCAGACTTTTTGAAGAATGATTTCATTATTTTTGGTACTCTCTGTTCAACCTCTGCCAACACAGTTTCCTTTTTC
>JACNKA010000014.1 GCA_014382285.1 Nitrospinota bacterium
TAAAAAATCGAAAAGGTTTTTTCAAGGTAGTTTTGAAATCGAACTTGTTCTGATCGACCTCAACGGTGACGTTCTCGGCACCTGCGGTACCATTGGGTGGGAGGCTATAGTTATTCTCGAGAATATTACCTGAAATACCAATAAATCCCGGATCTCCTATCAGGGAAAATCCCCCGGATCCGCTGAAGGAATTTGAGGAACTGTTGCTGATGAAACCTCGTGAGTTTTGAGTGACTGCCAGACCCGGCTCACTCACCTGGGCACGAGATACATCTATTGCCTGGGAACCAATTTTGAGATTTCCCTGGTTCCGGTAAAACCCATCGAGATGATACGCAAAGTGATTCTTGCCTCCATCCAGTTTTATTGCCGTAGAGGTTTCGTCCGAAACTGAGTTGAAACGTTGCTCCAGGGTTCCTCCGACTCTTTTGTCAGGAACCTCTTCCGGAATTCTATTATCGATGATATTGACTATTCCTCCAATGGCACCGCTACCATAGAGAAGGGTTGCTGGCCCTCGCAACACTTCGATCTGATCGGCTAAAAGGGGAACTGTGCCCGAGGCATGGTCGGGACTTACCTGAGAGACATCGTTTGCACCCAAACCATTACTCAGTACTCGCACCCGAGGACCGCTCTGGCCGCGAATGACAGGACGGCCAACACCGGATCCGAAAGACTGATTGTGAACACCCTGTTCATGACCGATAGTTTCGCCAATGGTGCCTGCTGATTTCAAACTTAACTCCTCATCGTTCAGTATATTGAAAGGAATCGGAATGCTGGATAGTTTTTGCCGCATTGGTTCCGACACAAGGATCTCATCAAGAATAAACGGTGAAAGTTTCTCAGGGCTTTCAACGGACTTGTCTTGGGAAAAACTAGGAGAAGCCACCAATGCATAACCTAATTAGAACAATAAAAATACGCAAAAATTGAAACATAATGCCTCCGTCAATCGGGCATAAATAGAGATACCCCTGCAGAACCGGGGTTCTTTTACGCCGTAGTTTTTGGGTTTTGGGGAATAGAAATATTGACGGAGAAGGCAGGGGGAGCTCGGCTCAAAAAGGCGGTGAAAAGAATTGCTTTAGCAGGTGTATCGGATGCTAGTGGGTGAAATGCTTCGATGATGCTACTTGAAATCTCAGGCAGTGAGGGGCTTGTGTCTAGACTTACCTGACTCCATTCACAACTGAAACAGTCTTCGTGATCGTCATGTAAGTCTAACTCATGACTATGCAAGACCGAACTGAATCCAAGCAGAACCCCCAAGGTCAGTATGAGAAGATAAGCTGTAAGAGTTTTTTTCATATCAACAGCAAAAGTAGTAATCACTGGAAAAATACACAACCTTCAATTAGATGTCAAGAGTTTGAATTAGATTCAAATTGTTAAATAAACCAGAGCAAGCTAAAGGGCAAGGCAAATAAGAGTAGGCCTGTAATAATGTTTACGATCTGCAACAGAAAGAGGTTGTCGGTGATGGGGGCGATCATAACTTCTGTTCCGACTCTGCGAACAGCATGTTCGATATCCGCCGAGGTGATCTCTTCTTTATCTTTTTTGTGAAGTTCTTCCACCACCTCGTCGAGGAAGAAAAAGCGTAGTACTTTGAGGATGACTCCAAACAGTACGCTGGAAGTAAAGCCTGTTATACCTCCTCGTTGTTTCAGCTTTAGCCGCAGCTCATTCCCGATCTGGTCATATTTTTGCGCCAGTTCATGCTTGGGTATGTTTTTCTGAAACCTGGGAAAGCGCCCAATCACCTCACGCGTTAACCAGTCTAGTAATTCCTGAAGTCCTGATAATGCTTCGCGCATTTTTTTACTTACCATGTGGAGACTGCAGGATATCCAGCCGTGAAGTAAACCCAGACTCAGATAAGAACCTGCTACTAAGACCAGAAGAGCTCCCTCCAGCCAAACATTCCATTCGGCGGTATCGAGCACCTGAAGGTCAAACACATAGGTTGCAAAGGCGCCTGATAAAAAACCACAAATGCCAAACAAAAATAGATTCTTAAAGGTGCCGAGCAGAAGATCTTTAAAAAAAACGATCCAGAAATCGAGAATCTGTTGTTTGTTCATTGCGGGCTTATTTTTGGTGCAACGTTAATTGAAAGAATAAGGTCACCTCGTTTTTCACCCTGGATTTTTCCTTTATCTTTTATGCGTAGTTTTCCGCCTGAAGGAAAGTTTGGGGGAATGCGCACCATCAGTTGTTCTGTTTTCCCGTTGACCTGATAGGAAATTTTTTTGCGAGCACCGTTTAGAGCTTCCAAAGGCGGGATGGCAAGGTAAAAGTCCAAATCCAAAGAGGTTTCTTTCTTGCCAAACAGTCCCTTTATACCGTTCATCAACGGACTTTTAGTTTTTGGAGGGACTGTCGGTCCCGACTGTGTTTGCTTTTGCTGGTTCATTTTGTGCAGAGCGTACAAGGAAGAACCGACAACTTGAGCAATCTTTAAACCCATACCAATCTTTCCGATTGGGCCTGGTACAAATCTGAGGATTTTTCCGAGCCCACCCACTGCACCGCCGAAAAACAGAGATTGAAAAAACGGGTTTCCGGAACGGAAGCCTGAGCGGTTGAACTCCCGATTAAGCTCTTCAAAAATTTCACGAGCATTCTCGCCACGGAACATGCTGGCAAAAATATCTTCCTGAGAATAGCGGAAGTCAGAAGAGCCTGTGGTGCGCCCGGCAAAATGATCGGCTCGAAACAGGTCATACTCTTTTTTCTTTAATGGATCGCTCAACACTCCATAGGCTTCTGTGACTTCCTTGAACCTTTCTTCGCTTTCAGGGTCATCGGGGTTGTGGTCTGGGTGAAGCTCAAGGGCCTGTTTGCGAAATGACTTTTTTATCTCTTTCTGGCTGGAAGAATCGGGAGAAACCTTCAGGATGGAGTAATAGTCTTTGAATTCTTTAGGTCGGCGGGTCATGGGCGAACTTCTACATTCCCAGCTTCTGGGGATAGGTGGCTTCTGCCACTTCTGGTCCTTCCAATTGGGTTTTAAGCTTCAGGGTTGAGATCTGATAGGTCTCATCTGAGTGCAAGCGTTGCCTCAAGTTTTCAAAATGAATCTTTATCGGTTTGACGGGAATGTCTTCTTCTGCTTTCAGAGGAGCGATGATAAAGTGATTCTCCGCTAAAACATCTCTATACTTGCGCTTCATATTCATTTTGTAGGCCAGATAACCAGGAAGAACCTCCGCCCCGGCGTATGGGGTTTCGTTCAAAACTTTGTAGTTCTCAGGAATATAAACATTGGCGAAATAGTCTGGCCCCAGAGAATGATGAACCGTGGTCTTGACTTTTAAAATCCGCAGGCTCTCCTCTGTCGGAATCATATTCATTTCCACCCAATAAGTACGATCATGGAAATTCAGGTTCTCCAGAAATACGATCCCATATAGGGCATTAAACTTAAATTGCAAAAATATGCCTAAAAATACCCATCCAAAAACTCTCCAGAATTTTCTCACTGCAATAAACCTCGTCCTTTTTGTAATCTCAATGCGCTGAAGTGACTTATTTGTAAGCTCTTGGAAAATTATTATCCAGAAATCGCGGAGGAAAAGCAACCATGCCCCACTTTATTCTTCACTCTATGTGTTTTTCCGTTGTTCTGCCGTCGAGGAATTTTTGTATGCGTTACCTAATTGTGACAAACTATCGAGTTATGCTCATTTCTGGTGTATGAGGAATGAGGAGGCGGCGTCCCCTTTGTT
>JACNKA010000154.1 GCA_014382285.1 Nitrospinota bacterium
CCATGGACTCCTGTTTTTTTCTTTCTTCTTCGTCATACAACCGAGCTCTTAAAACCTTCATCGCTTTTTCCCGGTTTTTATGTTGTGACTTTTCATCCTGACAAGTCACAATCATTCCTGTGGGAATGAAAGTCAAACGGACCGCTGAATCTGTGGTGTTGACACTCTGCCCACCTGGCCCCGATGAACGGTAGACATCTATTTTTATATCCGTCGGATTAATCTTGATGTCCACATCCTCCACCTCCGGTAAAACGGCAACCGTCACCGCAGAGGTATGAATTCGTCCCTGGCTTTCTGTATCTGGGACCCGTTGCACCCTATGCGTACCGCCTTCATACTTCAGCTTGCTGTAGGCCCCTTTACCTAAAATGCTGAAAATAACTTCTTTGAATCCTCCTTTAGTAGACAGACTGGAGCTTAAAATTTCCACCTTCCATTTTTTCTCCTCAGCATATCTCGAATACATGCGGAACAAATCATTTGAAAAAAGCCCCGCCTCTTCACCCCCTGTGCCAGCGCGAATCTCCATAATGACATTGCGCTCATCGCGAGAATCCTTAGGAAGCAAAAGAATTTTTAGATCCGCTACCGCGCCCTGCTTTTTAATTTCCAGAACAGCAAGCTCTTCCTGAGCCATTTCAATCAATTCCGGGTCCTGCTCTTCCTCTATGATTTTTCTATTCTCCTCCAGTTGCCGGCTGATCTTCTGCCATTCCTGAAACCGGTGAACAATAGGACTCAGGTCAGATTGCTCCCGGGCATATTTCTGGAACTCGGACTGTTGGGAAATGACTGCAGGGTCACTGAGAAACTGGTTGAGGTCGTTATAACGCTTCTCAACCGATTTCAGCTTATCAAACATGGGTGGTTTCTAGAAGAACCCCGGGGAACCGGGGTTAAGAGAAAAGAAGGGGAACGCGTTTATTAAGAATTGACGGGTTCCTGCGTGCTCGCGGGCATCGCCTTGGCGTATTTACGCTTGAATTTTTCAATGCGACCAGCAGTATCCATGAGCTTCTGTTTTCCCGTGAAAAAGGGATGACACTTCGAACATATCTCCACATGAAGGTCTTTCAGGGTTGTGCGGGTCTGCACTTCGCTACCACAGGCACACCGCACTGTGGTCTCATAATATTCAGGATGAATGCTGTCTTTCATTATCTCAATCTCACCGTCAGGAGTTCATAGTCGCCAGAAATTCGGCGTTAGTTTTGGTTTCTTTAATCTTCTGTAAGAGAAGATCCATCGTATCATGGATCCCCATTGGGATCAAAACTTTTCTTAATAACCAGACACGCTGGAGGTCTTCTTCTGGTAAAAGAAGCTCTTCTTTTCGAGTGCCGGAGCGGTTGATATCGATCGAAGGAAAGGTCCTCTTGTCTGCCAGCTTACGATCCAAGACAATTTCCAGATTACCCGTCCCTTTAAATTCCTCAAAAATAACATCATCCATCCGGCTTCCCGTGTCAATAAGAGCTGTGGCGATGATGGTCAGACTTCCACCTTCCTCCAGATTCCTCGCGGCACCAAAAAATCGCTTGGGCCTCTGCAGAGCATTGGAATCCACACCGCCCGACAGAACCTTGCCGCTGGGCGGAACAATGGCGTTATAAGCTCGCGCCAAACGGGTGATGCTGTCGAGCAGAATGACAACATCTCGCTTGTGCTCTACCAGTCTCTTGGCTTTTTCAATGACCATTTCAGCGACCTGCACATGTCTTTGCGCCGGCTCGTCAAAAGTCGAGCTAATGACCTCGCCCCGAACCGAACGTTCCATATCTGTCACTTCTTCCGGTCTCTCATCAATGAGCAAAACGATCAATGCCACTTCCGGGTAATTCGTGCTGATGCTGTTTGCAATAGACTGCAACAACATGGTTTTTCCGGTTCTTGGCGGTGCCACGATCAACCCGCGCTGCCCCTTACCAATGGGGGTCATCAAGTCCATCACCCGGGCACTGTAGTCTTTGCCGCCCGGCGTCTCCAGCCTGAGCCGCTCTTCGGGATACAACGGTGTCAGATTGTCGAATAAAATTTTATCTTTGGTCTTATCCGGATTCTCAAAGTTGATCGCCTCCACCTTCAACAGGGCGAAATAACGCTCGCTGTCTTTGGGCGGACGAATCTGACCCGAAATCGTATCACCCGTACGCATGTCAAACTTGCGGATCTGGGATGGCGACACATAAATATCATCAGGGCCTGGAAGATAATTGTAAGTCGGTGCCCGAAGGAAACCAAACCCGTCAGGGAGAATCTCTAACACCCCCTGGCCAAACATCAGACCGTCCTTTTCAGTCTTGGCCTCCAGAATCCTGAAAATCAGGTCCTGTTTTCTAAGCCCACTGTGGCCCTGAATCTTCAGTTCCTTGGCAATATTAGTGAGCTCGGATATGGTTTTAGCCTTGAGTTCTTCTATGTTCATCTGGGTCATGGTTTGTCGCTTCTTTGAGGGATATTAGGAATGATTGTTCTCGTAAATGGTTACGCCCTTGGGGTGAATCTCAGGTTCAAAGACGGGGAAGATTTAATAATAATCAGGTGTATGTATAATATCGCAGAGTTTGTTCTATGATTAACAGCGAAAGCACGGAAAAATTTAGCTGGGTAATTGATTGGTTTTATCAGGGATTTTGTCTGGGAGCTTTCGGAGCTTACTCACTCTATCCAGTTCTTTGCTTTTTGTCAACTCCTTTTCTCCTTCAATCTTCTGCTTCACTGTCCCGACCTCAGGGACAACAACCTTGCCACTCAAAACCTAAGCTCATCCAGATATATCTGTTTGAGACAATTTTTTTTGTTTATAGAATCCCTTTTACACCGATCCAGCTAAATTGTCACGGCAATTATTTATTTTTGCGCAATACCAATTAACACAGGAAATATTATGGGGGAATGTTTTCCCGCCGCCAAAAGCTGAGCGCAGAATCACAGGCTAAAATTTACCGCCACATCACCATGAACAGGAAAGACATCGCAGAAAATATCGCCTCTTCACCCCTGGGCGCTCTCCGCCTTCGGCTAGCGGTGGAGTTCTATTTGACTATGCAGAGTCGGGAAGGCAAAATAGCCGTTGATTGAATCTTTCAAAAAATCAGATTCACCTTTCTCCAGTAATTTATTTCTTCAACCCAGCAAGGATCCATTCATGGCAAAAACCAAGAGCAAGCGAGACGACACCAGCCAGTGTGAAAAATGCCTTCCGGCTTATTGTTGCAATTATTTCGCGTTCGGGATTGATGAGCCCGAAGACCGACGTGATTATGAAAGCTTATTGTGGAAGATCGCACACGAAAACGTTTCATTTTATATCTACCGAAAAGACTGGTACATCATGATCCACAGCCGCTGCAATTTTTTATTGCCGGACAATAAATGTGCTATCTACGAACACCGGCCTTATATGTGTCGTGAACATAGTACAGAGTCCTGCGAATACACCGGCGATGACTATGGCTTCACCGAGCATTTCAAGAGTTATGACGAGCTTTTGATTTATATCAAGGAAAACACAAACTTTAGATTTAAGCAGGAACCAACCGGGATACCCCCGAACTGTCTATAATAAGGGCGGTGGAAGCCGGGCATAGCCCGGCGGCTAGTGGGGGATTATTTCTTTTCTTTACCTTCAGGCTTATCTTTAGATTCTTTTTTAGAATCGGCTTTCTTTTTCTCTGCCGGGGCCTTAGCTTCTTTAGGTGCTGCCTCCTTGGCTTTCGGCTCAGCTTTCTTCGTTATTTTTGGCTTGCTGTCTTTGGTTTCTTTTTTAGCCTCGGTTTTCCCCTTGGAAGCGGGCTTTGCCTCGCCTTCACGGTCTACCAATTCTATAAAAGCCATGGGTGCATCATCCCCCTTACGGTGACCAATGCGAATGATCCGGGTGTAGCCACCAGGTCGACTGGCATAACGCTCGGCAAGTGCACCAAATACCTTTTGAACGGCATCTTTTGCAGGAACCAGCTTAAAAGCCTGACGCCGGGCGTGAAGCGTACCTCTTTTACCTAGTGTGATCGTTTTTTCCACCTTGCCTCGCAACTCTTTGGCTTTCGCTAAAGTGGTGCTGATACGCTCTCTTTGAATAAGAGCTCCAACAAGGTTTCTGAACAATGCTTTCCGATGAGCAGAGGTCCGTCCAAATTTTCTACCTGCTTTTAAATGCCGCATGGTTGTTTATCACTCCTGTTATGACTTCACCTGGCTGAGCCCTTAAGACTCAACTTCGGTATCTATTTCTTTTTTCTTCTGGGCTTGAAGTATCTGTTTGAGGTCATCCTCATCGACCTTCATACCTAAATGAAGCCCCATGTCCTCTAAAATTTCCTTGATCTCATTCAACGACTTCCGGCCAAAGTTTCTCGTTTTGAGCATTTCGCCATCGGTTTTTTGAACCAACTCGGCGATGGTCTGGATATTGGCATTCTTGAGACAATTGTAGGAACGCACTGACAATTCGAGTTCCTCCACACATTTGGCCATATTTGCCAACACCTTCTGTTTCTTCTCATCAACCTGAGGTTGTACAGGTTCCGGCTCTTCATCAAAGTTGATAAAGATCTGCATATGATCTTTAACAATCTTGGCTGCATGAGCCACTGCATCTTCAGGTGTGATGCCCCCATTTGTCCACAATTCCATGACCAAAGAATCATAATCTGTCGATTGCCCGACTCGGGTATTCTCGACATGATATGTGATCTTTTCAACTGGGGAAAAACTGGCGTCCACGGGAATCATCTGTACAGATTCATTTTCAATATTGTGACGATCTGCGGGTACATAACCCCGACCTTTTCTCACAATCATCTCTATGTCCACCTCAGCCGCCTGGTCAATAGTCAGAATAGGAAGATCAGGATTCAGCACCTGTACATCCGGGTCAGCCGTAATGTCTTTGGCGCAAATCGTGCCAGCGTTTGAGGCTTTGATATAAACCCGTTTATAGTCTGCTTCACCGGTCAGTCTGAGATTAACCTGTTTGAGGTTGAGGATGATTTCCGTAACATCTTCTACCACTCCCGGAATGGAAGAGAACTCATGAAAAATCCCTTCAAACTTTACGCCCACAATGGCAGCACCTTCAATGGATGACAACAGCATCCTTCTCAGGGAGTTGCCAATGGTCACGCCATAGCCGCGCTCGAAAGGACCTGCGCTGAGTTTGCCGTAGTATTCCGACTTATTTTTCTTATCAAATTCTAATCGCTTGGGTTTAACGATTCCTTGGGCTGTGAACATGAAGCCTCCGACCTCTTGAATAGGGTCTTAACAGTTTTTAATTAGTTTGTTGTGACAATCCAAAGCTCAGTTCTAGCGCGAGTAGAGCTCAACGATCAACTGCTCTTCAATAGGCATGGTTACATGCTCTCTTGTAGGCAAAGCCTGGACTATACCCTGCTTGCTATCCGCATCAAAGGATAGCCAATCCGGCAAAGCTTTCCCCTTATTATTTTCAATTGCATTTTTAACCGGTTCTTTTTTCACTTTATTAGGGTTCAAAGCTATCGTATCTCCCTGCCCAAGAGCATAAGACGGGATATCCATCTTTTTCCCATTAACAGTGAAGTGACCATGCCCAACCAACTGGCGAGCCGTGCTTCGGGATGAAGCCAGCCCCATCCTGTAAACAACATTATCCATCCGCAACTCTAACTTTTGCAGAAGGTTTTCACCGGTGATGCCCTTTTTCCTGTCTGCCGCAAAAAAGTAATTACGGAATTGCTTCTCCAGTACACCGTAAATTCGCTTCACCTTTTGCTTTTCACGGAGCTGTGTCCCATATTCCGAGAATTTCTTCCGGCCCTGCCCATGCTGCCCCGGCGGGTACGCTCTCTTTTCTATAGCGCATTTTGCCGTCTCACAACGGGAACCTTTTAAAAATAATTTTATGCCTTCTCGTCGACAAAGTCGACATACAGAATCTGTATACCTGGCCAAATTTAACTTCTCCTTTCGGTTGTACGCAATTAAACCCTGCGACGTTTTCTCGGACGGCACCCATTATGCGGAATCGGGGTCTTGTCACGAATCACAAGAACTTCCATTCCCGCGGCCTGCAAAGAACGTATCGCAGACTCTCGTCCCGATCCTGGCCCTTTGACATGAACCTCCAGTTTTTTCATTCCCATTTCCCGTGCTTTGACAGCAGCTTTATCGGCCGCCACCTGTGCAGCAAACGGGGTGCTTTTTCTTGAGCCTTTAAAACCTTGCGCACCCGCACTCGACCAGGACACAACATTCCCAGACATGTCAGAAATAGTTACAATAGTATTATTGAACGTGGCCTGAATGTGGGCCACCCCTACATCCGGCACCGTTTTTTGCTTTTTTTTACCAACTTTTGCTTTTTTATCCATTAATCTCCGTCCTTATTTTTTTGCTCGTGCTCCCACAGTTTTCTTGGGACCTTTTCGGGTTCTGGCGTTGGTGTGCGTCCTTTGCCCTCGGACCGGCAACCCTTTACGATGGCGAAGCCCTCTATAGGCACCTATATCCATCAAACGTTTAATGTTCATGGTGACACTACGCCTTAAGTCACCTTCCACCTCATATTCTTTGTCGATAACACTACGGATCCGGGTCACCTCTTCTTCGGTCAGATCTTTCATTCTGACTTCTTCCCCAACCTGCGCTTTTTTCAGGATGCTCCGGGAACTGGTTGAGCCCACTCCATATATGTAGGTCAAAGCGATTATTGCCTGCTTATCTTTGGGAATGTCTATACCCGCTATTCTGGCCACTGCTTCTCCTTTTTGAAGTTAACCCTGTCGTTGCTTATGTTTCGGGTTCTCACAAATAACCCGCACAACTCCTCGACGGCGAATTACTTTGCATTTCATACAAATTGGCTTGACCGATGCCCTGACTTTCATGGTTCCGTCCTCTTTTATTTATACCGATAGGTGATCCGTCCCCGGGTCAAATCATAAGGGGAAAGCTGCACCTTCACCTTATCGCCGGACAGGATGCGGATAAAATGCATACGCATTTTTCCGGATATATGGGCCAGCACTTTATGGCCGTTTTCGAGTTCCACCCGAAACATCGCGTTCGGCAATGGTTCAAGTATGGTGCCTTCGACTTCTATAGATTCTTCTTTAGACATCCTTCACTTGACCATTTCTAGAACGCGGGAAAATATCTCTTCTACAGACCCTCTTGCTGTTACCGTTTTCAAATTCCCCTGTTTCTTGTAAAATTGCTTTAAAGGGGCGGTGGATTCTTGATACACATCCAACCGCTTCAGAATTGTTTCCGTATTATCATCCTGCCTCTGGGCCAGGGTTCCGCCACAACTGTCACAAATTCCCGCTGCTTTTGGCGGGCAGGATTCTTCATGAAACATACCACCACAATCCTGGCAGGTGCTACGCCCAGCCAATCGACTGATTACCTCATCGGCATCGACTTCGAGATCCACCACCGTGTCAATCACCGAACCCATCTCGTCCAATGTTTCCGAAAGTTTTTCAGCCTGGACTATGGTTCTGGGAAATCCATCCAAAATAAACCCTGCTTCACAATCAGCCTGTTTGATACGTTCCTTTATCAAACCGATCACCACATCATCAGGGACCAACTGACCCACATCCATAAATAATTTCGCTTTAATGCCCAACTCGGCATTATCCTTAACCGCTTGCCTTAAAATATCACCGGTGGATATCTGCGGGATGCAAAACTTATCTTTAAGCATTTTGGCCTGGGTGCCTTTCCCGGCCCCCGGCGGACCTAAAAGAATCAATCTCATCGATCAGCCTCTTCGGCTTTTTAATCGCCCCTTTTTAACAAAGCCATCATAGTTTCTCATGACCAAGTGGGACTCAATCTGCTGCATGGTATCCAAAGAAACTCCCACAACGATCAACAAGCTTGTTCCACCGAAGTAAAATGGGATGTTGAAGTATTTTATCAAATAATCCGGCAAAATACAGATTAAAGAAAGATACATCGCCCCGTAAAACGTGATTCTCGAAAGGATCGTGTCGATATACTCGGAAGTTTTAGCTCCAGGCCTTATCCCCGGCACATATCCTCCATGTTTTTTCATATTATCAGCCACATCAACAGGGTTGAAAATGACCGCCGTATAAAAATAACAAAAGAAAAATACCGCACCAACAAATATCAGACTATATACGATTGTTCCGGGAGTCAGCATTGCCGAAATCGACTGCATCCACGGGTGACTGATAAACTGAGCAATAGTCGCTGGAAACATAATGATGGACGAGGCAAAAATCGGCGGGATAACCCCGGATGTATTGACCTTCAAAGGCAAGTGCGTTGCCTGACCACCCATCATTTTTCGACCCACTACCCGCTTTGCGTACTGGATCGGAATCCTGCGCTGCCCCCCCTCTGTAAAAACGATGACCCCAACCACCACGATCATCAGCACCAGAAGGAATAACATAACGAGTACCGACATTTCGCCTGTACCCATCAAATCCATTGACTGAAAAATTGCCGCCGGAGTTCCTGCAACGATTCCGGAAAAAATAATCAGGGAAATTCCATTCCCAATTCCCCGCTCAGTGATCTGCTCACCCAGCCACATCAAAAAACAAGTTCCAGCGGTCAGAGTCAAAACCGTCATCAACCGGAACGACCAACCCGGCTCCGGGACAATGAGGCCCCCGCTCGGGCTTTTCATAGCTTCCAGTCCAACAGCGATGCCAGAACCCTGGATCGTGCTCAATACAACCGTTCCATACCGGGTGTATTGTGTGATCTTTTTTTGTCCCTGCTCGCCCTCCTTTTTCAACCTTGCCAGGTAGGGAGAAACAATCGTCATCAACTGAATGATGATCGATGAACTGATATAGGGCATGATGCCCAGGGCAAATATCGTCAACCGGCTCAATGCACCGCCGGAAAACATGTCGAAAAACCCCAGGATGGTACCCTGCGCCCGGGCAAACAATTCCGCCAAGGCTATAGAGTTGATACCCGGAGTCGGGATATGCGCACCGATCCGATAAACAACCAAAAGTGCCAGCGTGAAAAGAATTCGCTTCTTCAGCTCAGGCACACGAAAAATATTTCCAAAACTATCAGCGCCGCTCATCTAGAGGTTAACAACCTTTCCCCCGGACTTCTCAATTTTGGCCTGCGCCGATCCGCTGAACTTATGCGCATGGACATTCAACGTTTCCGTCAACTCACCGCATCCCAGAATTTTCACCAATCCGGTCTTTTTGATCAGCCCTTTTTCCTTCATCACTTCCGGGGTTATCGGATCAATACCTGCGCATCGTGCCAGGTCGGCGACATTAACAATCTCAAACTGTTTTTTAAAGATATTGGTGAAGCCGCGCTTGGGCAATCTTCGATAGATCGGCATCTGCCCACCCTCAAACCACGGGTGAGGACTTCCGCCCGACCGACACTTCTGACCCTTCTGGCCCTTGCCAGAAGTTTTCCCAGTCCCGGAGCCTATACCACGACCAATCCGTTTTCTATTCTTTCGCTCCGGTCCCTTCAAATTTGATAAAAGCAGCATTCCTATTCCTCAGTAAAATTTGGGGCCCATTATTTATCGCGCATGCGGGCTGATTCTTTTACGCCACGCAAAACAGTCAATCCCTGAATGGTCGCTTTGACCACATTATGCGGGTTATTTGTGCGCAGACACTTGGTCAAAATGTCGCGTACACCAACAGCCTCCAACACGGCACGAACAGCACCACCCGCAATCAAACCAGTACCCCTTGACGCCGGCTTCATCAGCACCCGACCCGCTCCATATGCACCAATCACCTCATGGGGAATAGAAGCACCCTCCAGGCTAACCGTCACCATGCCCCTTTTGGCTTTTTCTACGCCTTTGCGTATCGCTTCCGGGACTTCGTTGGCTTTACCCAAACCCCAGCCTACCTTGCCATCCCGATTGCCAACCACCACCAGCGCACTAAAGCTGAAACGGCGACCACCTTTCACAACCTTAGCCACACGGTTTATCTTGACAACCTTATCAACAAAATCTGTGGGTTTTTCCGGCTCCCGTTGTCGCAATACTTCCTCCTGCGTTATGGATTAAAATTTTATTCCTTTTTCCCGAACCGCATCGGCCAAAGCCTTGATACGTCCGGCATACAGAAATCCGTTTCGGTCATAATAAACTTCTTTGATACCTTTTGCCGCCGCCGCCTCACCAACAAGAGAACCGACCAGCGTTGCTGCCTTAAGGTTTCCGCCCACTTTCATCTGTTCTTTAAAACCCGGTGAAAGTGTTGACATCGCCACAAGGGTTTTGCCTTCATTATCATCAATGATCTGGGCGTATATATGTTTGGTGCTTCGGAACACTGTCAGCCTGAGTCGGCTCATTTGCTTCTGTACTTTGAGCTTAACTCTTCTTTTTCTTTGTAGCCTTAGTCGTTCCCGTTCAGAGGTTTTCATATTATTATCCTTTACCTGCCGCCGCTTTACCGGCTTTTCTGCGTATTCTTTCCGTAGAGTACATGACTCCTTTTCCCTTATAAGGTTCCGGAGGACGTTTACTGCGAATCTCAGCAGCCGTCTGCCCGACAGACTCCTTATTCGCCCCCTTTACAACTATGGTATTTTTTTTGGAGTCCACTTCAAACTCAACCCCTGCTGGAGCCGGGTAGTTGATTGCATGTGAATGCCCAAGGTTCAAAACCAGATCCTTGCCTTTGAGGTCAACTTTATAACCCACCCCGACAATATTGAGTTGCTTGGAATAACCATCCGTAACCCCAATCACCATATTATTGATCAGAGTACGCGTCAGCCCGTGCAAAGAACGATCCAACCTTCCATCCGAAGGTCGAGTGACCGTCACCACACCATCTTGCAACTCAACTTTCATATTGGGGTGCAAATCGCGTTGCAACTGCCCCTTAGGTCCTTTTACCGCCACGTTTGACCCGTTAATTTTTAAATCTACCCCGGAGGGCACATTGATCGGCTGTTTTCCAATTCGAGACATGTTAACGCTTCTTATAAAATTCAGGTTTACCGTCTCAGCCTACCTGGCTGAACTCAAAATCTTGAGATCGGTTTTAATTAACTCTTGCTTCCACTTGATCGGTTTTACCAGACGTGACCCAGCACTTCGCCACCAACCCCTTTTTCCCTACACTCATGATCGGTCATCACCCCCGAAGAGGTCGATAAGATAGCAAGCCCCAATCCGTTAAGCACCTTGGGAATGCCGTCGCGCTTGACATAATTTCTCCGTCCGGGCTTACTCACTCGTTTAATCCCGCGAATCACCGGCTGCTCATCTTTATATTTCAAATACACCCGGATAATCCCCTGCAAGTTATCCTCATAGATGCGGAAACTTTTGATATAACCCTCGTCCTTCAAAATTTCCACGATACGAGCTTTCATTTTTGAGCCGGGGACATCAACCCTCGGGTGCCTGACCATCAACCCGTTTCGAATACGGGTGAAAAGATCAGCGATGGGATCGGTCATCATAACGAAACTATACTCCCAATAAAAATATTTATTAAACTACCAACTCGCCTTGGTGACACCTGGTATCTCACCGCGCAATGCTCTTTCTCTGAAACAAATCCGGCACATACCAAATTTACGGAGAAACGCTCGCGGCCTACCACAAACATGACACCTGTTATACTGGCGCACTTTAAATTTTTGTTCCCGCTTCGCCTTGGCGACTAGTGATTTCTTTGCCATATTCCTTTACTTTCTAATCGGTAGCCCCATATGGGTCAACAAACACCGACCTTGCTCATCATTATGAGCCGTGGTGGTGATCGTTATATTCATTCCCTTAATCTTTTCAATTTTATCAAACTCGATCTCAGGAAAAATCAATTGCTCTTTAAGCCCAATCGTGTAGTTGCCTCGCCCATCAAATGCCTTGGGGGGCAAACCCTTAAAGTCTCGAACCCTGGGAAGCGCGAAAGACACCAATCGTTCATAAAAATCATACATCCTGTTTCCCCGAAGAGTCACCTTCAGACCGATCGGAACCCCTTCCCGTAACTTAAAATTGGAAATGGATTTTTTCGCTTTAGTGACAATAGGCTGCTGCCCGGTAATCACGCGCAACTGCTCGATTCCCGAATCAATCAACTTAGAGTTCTGCAATGCTTCACCCAACCCCATATTGACGGTGATCTTTGTCATCTTGGGAACCTGCATCACGTTACCGAGACCCAACTCTTTCTGGATGACGGCCTGGTGCTTTTCAAAATAGACTGTTTTAAAATTTGACATACTATACCTTATCCAGAACATCGCCGGTTTTCACACAAACCCGAACTCGTTTTCCATCTTCAAGTTTTTTCAGCTTGGTTCGCACTCCCTTGCCCACCTTATCGCTGACGAGCAGAACATTGGAGATATGAATCTTGCCTTCCTTCTCTATAATGCCAGATTGCTTGGTTTTGCCATCGCCCTTTGTATGGCGCTTAAGCATATTAAGCTTTTCAATGGTAACCCGCTGCTCTTCCGGGAAAATAGCCAGCAGCTTCCCTTTCTTCCCTTTTTCTTTTCCGGAAATCACCTGAACGATATCGTCCTTTTTCAGGCTAAGTTTGTAAGGAGCCCTCTTCATTACAGCACCTCCGGAGCAAGCGAAAGAATTTTCATATAACGTTTAGCGCGCAACTCACGGCCCACCGGACCAAAGATTCGTGTTCCTACCGGCTCTTTAGCGTCAGTGATCAGGACAGCGGCATTAGAATCAAACTTTATGTAGGTTCCATTAGCGCGACGCATCTCTTTACGCGTTCTCACCACGACCGCCTTTTTCACCTCACCCTTTTTAATACTACTCTGAGGGTCTACTTCTCTGACCGCGACCACAATAATATCCCCAATACGGGCATAGCGACGGCGGGAGCCTCCCAGCACCTTGATACACTGAACCACTTTGGCTCCAGAATTGTCTGCCACTTCTAACACAGTTCGTAGTTGAATCATGACGCTTTATCGGCCTCCTCGCCTTTCTTGATGATTTCCACTAAACGCCAGCGCTTGGTTTTACTCAACGGTCGGGTTTCGCGGATGCTGATGAAATCGCCAGGACAGCATTCGTTCTTCTCATCGTGGGCGCTGAATTTGCTAGTACTTTTCACCACTTTTTTAAACTTAGGGTGAGCGAACTTTCGCTCCACCTGAACAACAACGGTTTTATCCATTTTATTGCTCACCACGAGGCCCATCAGGGTTTTTCTAGTCGTCTTCTCCAAAAGCTTTCACCACTCCAATTTAATGTTCAAGGGTTTTTTAATGCCCGAACTTTATTTATCAGAACCTACTTTATTTTCTTCGCCTTGCTTCGCTGAATTTTTCACTCCATCCCGGGTTTCATTCTGGACAGTTTTCAACCGGGCAACATCTCTCCTAAGAAAACGAATACGGCTGGGGTTTTCTATTTTGCCCGTGGCCAATTGCAACCTCAGGTTAAATATCTCCTGATTAATATCGACTATTTTTTCATCCCGTTCTTTCTCGGAAAGACCTCTGGCTTCTTCAACTTTCATAATATATTTTTCACTTTTCCAATTAGGCCTGTTTCGCAACAAACCGGGTAGACACTGATAACTTATGCGCTGCCAGTCGAAACGCTTCCTTGGCAACACTCTCAGAAACTCCTTCCATCTCATAAAGCATGCGTCCCGGCTTCACAACAGCCACCCAAAATTCCGGGTTGCCTTTGCCCTTACCCATCCTTGTCTCCAACGGCTTCTTGGAAACCGGCTTGTCAGGAAAAATCCGCAACCAGATCTTCCCACCACGCTTGACATAGCGGGTCATTGCAATACGCGCGGCCTCAATCTGCCGGTTAGAGATGCGACCACACTCCAAAGCCTGCAAGCCATAAGTACCAAAATCCAGCGAACCTCCACGATAGGCGGTACCGCGCATTCTTCCCTTATGACGTTTTCTATACTTAACTCTTTTGGGCATCAACATGATGCATTATCTCCAATAAACATTTACAGTCAGATCGTAACCCAACCTCCAACCCGGCCTAAATCAGACTCAAGCTTTTCCTCTTCCCTTATCTTTATCTTTTTCCTGGAAACCTTGCGGCCGCTCAATCCCTTTACCAGGAAGAATATCTCCCCTGTACACCCACACCTTCACCCCAATAATCCCAAAGGTGGTGTTGGAATTTGCAGTCCCATAATCGATGTCCGCTCTCAGAGTATGCAGAGGAACCCGACCCTCCCGGTACCACTCACTGCGGGCAATTTCCGCACCGCCCAGCCTACCCGATACCCGGATTTTAATTCCCTTAGCCCCGAACCTCAGTGCCGAAACCACACTCTTTTTCATTGCCCGGCGAAACGAAACCCTTTTCTCCAACTGCAGGGCAATGTTTTGCCCAATCAAGGCCGCATCCAGCTCGGCACGACGCACCTCTTTAATGTTGAGGTTGACTTGTTTTCCAGCCATGACTTTCTGCAATTCCGTTTTCAACCTATCGACTTCCAGACCCTTTTTCCCGATGATGATGCCCGGACGCGCGGTATGAATATTAACCCTGACGCGGTTTGCCGATCGCTCGATCTCTACCTTGGAAATTCCCGCATGAGCAAGTGTCTTGAAGATGTGCCTCCGAAGAGCCATGTCTTCAATCAACAGGTCGGCATATCCTTTCCTCGCATACCAGTTAGATATCCAAGTCTTGCTGAAACCCAACCTGAACCCGTAAGGGTGAACTTTTTGACCCACGCTTTTATCTCCTTAAGATTCTTTTTCTTCCAGTATCAAAGTAATATGACTGGTCTTTTTTTCAATTTTGGTCGCCATTCCTCGGGCTCTCGGCATATTCCGTTTCCAGGTCACACCTTCGTCAACCAGAACGTTTTTAACCACCAGATCGTCCACATCAAGAACCTTATGGTTCTCCTCCGCATTCGCAATCGCAGATTTCAACAGCTTTTGAAACTTTTCAGCCACTCGCTTACGAGTGAACGCAAGAATGTTAATGGCGTCGTTCACGTTTTTCCCGCGAATCAAATCAGCCACCAACCTCGCCTTGCGTGGTGCTGTCCTTGTATGCCTGAGTAGAGCTTTAACTTCCATGATTTTCCTATCTTATTTGGTCACTGCTTTTTTGGTTTTACCACCATGCGATCTGAATGTACGTGTGGGCGAAAACTCACCCAACTTATGACCAACCATATTTTCCGACACAAAAACCGGGAGGAACTTTCTACCATTGTGTACAGACAAGGTATGCCCGACAAAGTCTGGAGTAATAGTGGACCGACGCGACCAGGTCTTGCACACTTTTTTTTCATTCTTCCGGTTCATCTCTTCGATTTTGTCCTGCAAATGCAAATCGACAAACGGTCCTTTTTTTAACGATCGTGCCATACCAAAACCTCAGTTTACAAACAGTTTATTTTCTCTTCTTACGACTGAGAATAAATTTATTCGATATCTTATTAACATCACGGGTCTTCAACCCTTTAGCGCTTTGCCCCCATGGACTACATGGATGTCGACCGCCCGAAGACCGGCCCTCACCACCACCCATAGGATGATCCACCGGATTCATCGCTACGGCGCGAACACGAGGCCGACGCCCCATCCATCTCACACGCCCAGCCTTACCAATGGAAACATTCTCATGATCGGCATTACCCACAGTGCCAATTGTTGCCCGGCAGTTTTTATGAATCAACCGAACCTCTCCCGACTTAAGCTTGAGGTTTACATATTCACCCTCTTTAGCCATCAGCTGAACGCTACCGCCAGCACTACGAGCAATCTGAGCACCCTTACCAGGACGCATCTCCACATTATGAATCAAGGTACCGTCTGGAATATCTTTCAGAGGAAGACAATTTCCAATGCGAATTTCAGCTTTTTCGCCCGAGAGCAGAACATCCCCCACTTTCAGCTTCGCCGGGGAAATGATATAACGCTTTTCGCCATCCGAGTAAGACAGAAGAGCGATACGTGCGCTACGATTGGGATCATACTCGATACCCACGACTTTCGCCGGTATCCCATCTTTCTGTCGCTTAAAGTCAATAATTCGGTATTGCTTTCTATGCCCACCGCCTCGACGCTTGGCAGTAATGCGGCCATGGTTATTGCGTCCGCCTTTCCTTGCAATTGCAACGAGAAGACTTTTTTCGGGAGTAGACTTAGTGACTTCATCGAAACCAGAAATAGTCTGGGATCGCACACCGGGTGATCTGGGTTTTAGCTTCCTAATAGGCATTACTACTTACACTCCCTCAAAAATTTCAATCTTCTCGCCTTCTTTTAACTGCACCATTGCTTTTTTCCAGTTTTTTGACTGGCCCATGGCCTTACCAAACCGTTTGCGCTTACCCCGCACAACCTGGGTATTAACATGAAGGACTTTTACATCAAAAATCTTTTGCACCGCTTCACGGATTTGAATCTTATTAGCCTCAGGATGAACACGAAACAACACCCAGTTCCCTTCAGCGAGCATACCGCTCCCTTTTTCCGTAACCAGCGGCTTCTCTATAATTCGATACATATCCATCAGCTTAACCGCTCCTCAATCTTTTTAAGCGCTTCGGGGGTGCAAACAATCCGCTCATGGGCCAGAAGGTCAAAAACATTAAGACCGTCAACCAAAAGCACATCCGCCCGAGGCAGATTACGAACCGCCAGCTGCAGATTGTTGTTTTTCTCCGAAACGAGAAATAGTGTTTTCGCAGGAAGACCCATACCCGCCAGCAATGCCACCGCCGACTTAGTCTTGGGATTCTCAAGATCCAACGAATCAATCACCGTAAAACTCTGCATCTTAAGCCTCTCGGTCAAAACCGACGCGATTGCAAGTCTCTTGGCCTTCTTGGAAAGCTGGAACGCATAACTTCTCGGACTGGGCCCGAAAACCGTCAGACCTCCACGCCAGAGCGGCGACCGGGAGTTCCCCGCACGAGCACGGCCTGTCCCCTTCTGCTTCCAAGGCTTAGCGTTACTGCCATGCAAATCACCCTTATTCTGCACTGTCGCAGCATTTCCGCCCCGGCGGGCCGCCAACTGCATGTTCACATACCTCTGAACCAGCATCTCATTGACCTTACCCTCAAAGACACTCGCAAGAGCCTCTACGGTTCCCACTTTTTTATTACTGCTGTCTACAATATCTAATGCCGGCATGACCGAAAACTCTTTTCTTAGGATTTAGTTATATTGACGATTCCGCCGTTGGCTCCAGGGACCGCCCCCTTTACCAATAATAAATTATTCTCCACATCAACCCGGATCACCTTCAGGTTTTTCACTCGGACATTATTACCACCCATCCGACCCGGCATACCCGTACCCTTAAAAACCCGCCCGGGATAAGTATGCATTCCTATCGAACCGGTTCCACGATAACTCTCATGGTGACCATGAGAAGCCGGCGCGCCACCGTAATTAAATCGCTTAAAAACCCCGGCAAACCCTCGACCCTTAGAGACACCCACTACCGACACACTATCGCCCTCGCTGAAAACATCCACCTTAAGCGGTTGCCCCATAGCCTCGTCACTCACATCTTGCCCCCTGAACTCCTGAAGAATTTTTGCGGGCTCCACCTTAAGCTTGTCATAAAACCCCTGTAAGGGCTTAGTGGTATGCTTAGGCTTGCGGGTTCCATATGCCAGCATGAGAGCCTGGTATCCGTCCTTCTTTTCTGTTCGCTTTAAAACCGGCACACAACGCTCCACATGAATCACAGTGACTGGGACACAGTCGCCACCGTCCGTAAACACCTCGGTCATGCCGATTTTTTTTCCAATTAAAACACTCATATTTTCTCTATGTTAAAGCTTGATCTCAATGTCAACGCCACCCGATAGATCCAGCTTCATCAGCGCATCTACGGTTTGAGGAGTCGGCTCAAGAATTTCGAGGATTCGCTTATGCGTTCGGATCTCAAATTGCTCGCGGGATTTTTTATCCACATGAGGGGAACGCAAAACAGTCCATTTATTTTTCATTGTAGGCAAGGGAATCGGACCCACCACCTTAGCACCAGTGCGCCGAGTGGTCTCAACAATTTCCCCTACCGACCAATCCAACAATTTATGATCGTAAGCCTTAAGCCTGATTTTTATTTTTTGGTCACTCATTATTCAATGATCTCACCGACAACTCCAGCTCCCACCGTACGACCACCCTCGCGGATAGCGAAACGCAGTTCTTTAGCCATCGCCACCGGCGTAATAAGCGTGATCTCCATCGCAACATTGTCCCCAGGCATCACCATCTCAACACCTGCCGGTAAAGTCGCAACACCGGTTACATCCGTGGTTCGGAAATAAAACTGCGGACGATAACCATTGAAGAACGGTGTATGCCGCCCACCCTCATCTTTAGTCAGAATATAAACCTCTGCCTTAAACTTTGTATGCGGAGTGATAGATCCAGGCTTAGACAAAACCTGTCCGCGCTCAATCTCCTCACGCTTGGTCCCACGCAACAGAATGCCCACGTTTTCTCCGGCACGCCCCTCATCGAGAAGCTTGCGGAACATCTCCACACCGGTCGCAGTGGTTTTCGTGGTGGGCCTAAACCCAACAATCTCCACCTCTTCTCCCACCTTAATGATTCCAGTCTCAATACGTCCGGTTGCAACAGTTCCACGCCCGGAAATACTAAAGATATCCTCAATCGGCATCAGAAAAGGCTTATCAACAGGACGATCAGGAACCGGGAAATAAGTATCGAGCGCTTCCATCAATTCCCAGATAGGCTTTGTCTTTTCCTCATCTTCCGGATTCTCCAAAGCCTGCAAAGCGCTTCCGCGAATAACAGGAACATCATCGCCCGGATAATCATATTTACTCAACAACTCGCGCACTTCCATTTCAACCAGGTCAAGCAATTCAGGATCATCAACCATGTCGCATTTGTTCATGAACACGCAGATTTTCGGCACACCAACCTGCCGAGCCAACAGAATATGCTCGCGAGTTTGCGGCATCGGGCCATCATTAGCAGAGATAACCAGAATCGCGCCATCCATCTGCGCCGCACCGGTGATCATGTTTTTAACGTAGTCAGCATGACCCGGACAATCAACATGCGCATAATGTCGCTTCTCAGTATTGTATTCAATATGAGCAATCGCAATGGTGATCCCCCGCTCTTTCTCTTCAGGAGCCTTATCAATCTGATCAAAGGCGATTGTCTCCGCCAATCCCTTTTTAGACAGAACCTCCGAAATCGAAGCGGTGAGAGTCGTTTTGCCATGGTCAACATGACCGATAGTTCCAACGTTTATATGCGGCTTATCTCGTACAAACTTTTCCTTAGCCATGCTGATTCACTCCAATATTATTTTCAGATAATTTTTATTAGACTGCTAATTTCTCTTTAGACCCGGATGCCTTAGCTATCAACTCCTCGGCAATCGCGGCAGGAACACCGTCATACTTGGCAAACTCCATAGAGTAATTCGCCCGCCCCTGAGTAGCCGACCGAAGATCGGTGGAATACCCAAACATTCCAGA
>JACNKA010000155.1 GCA_014382285.1 Nitrospinota bacterium
TGGATTCTCAAGAGAAATAACATTATCCTTACTCATGGTGGTGCCTCCTTTGTTTGAATTGCTTTTTTCACAGAAAACAATTTTACAACAAAGGGGACGCCGCCTCCTCATTCCTCATACACCAGAAATGAGCATAACTCTTTTACGGATGGCATGGGATCAATAATGAGGAGAGGTTGAAAGCGGCGGTTAAGACGGGAGGGCCGGTAGAGGTCTTGCACCGATTGCGGGAAGAGGGGCTCATTCGGCACATTGGTTTTTCCACGCATGGTTCTCTGGATATCATTTTGCAGGCTTTGAATACGAACCTGTTCAGTTTTGTGAATTTGCATTATTATTATTTTTTTCAGCGTAACCTTGCGGCAGTGCGGTTGGCGGGGGAGAAAGATATCGGCGTGTTCATCATTTCTCCCAATGAAAAGGGTGGCCTGTTGTGGAAACCTTCCCGAAAGGTTGAGCAGACCTGTCATCCTTTGACGGCAATCGAGTTTAACGGACGGTTTTGCTTGAGCCATCCGGAAATCACGACTTTAAGCATGGGCATTCATGAACCCGAACATTTTTCGCAGAATCTTTCCATTCTGAATGGGGAGGATTATACCTCACAGGCGATGCGTGATACCCGGGCAAGGATGGATGCTCCGCTTTCCGGGGTATCCGACCTTTGCACTTTGTGCGGGGAATGTTTGCCTTGCCCTGAAGAAATCAATATTCCCGAAGTGTTACGTTTCCGCAATTTGTTGGAAGCCTATGACATGGTGGACTATGGCAAATTTCGATACAACATGTTTGAAGGCGAAGGGCATTGGTTCCCGGGAAACTTTGCCTCAAAATGTACCGAATGCGGAGACTGTCTGCCCCGTTGCCCTGAAAAGCTGGAAATACCAAAGTTATTAAAGGAGACGCACAAAGAATTATTTGACCGTAACGCCTGGGTTAAAAATCAATTTTTCCAACTGGCGGTTTCGGTAGCCAAATTTTTGCGTAAATTTATTCGGGGTCGTGTCTGATTGAGGGTGGGGATCAGGATGTAGCACTCTCGGCACTGGCTTGGCGATACACTTTGAGGATATGCGCCGGTTCGGTGTCTGGAAGTTCTTTAACGATGCGAATCATTTCCGGGAGCACCTGTTTGAAGGCATCAATGAGGCGTGGCTCAAAATCTTTTCCACTACCTTCTTCAAGGATCTGCATGGATTTATCTATGGAGAAAGCTTCCTTGTAATATCTTTTGCTGGTCAGGGCATCAAAAACATCGCCTATTGCCACGATTCGGCCGACCAGGGGGATTTCCTCACCTTTTAAGCCGTGAGGGTAACCGGATCCGTCCCAACGTTCCTGATGGGTGAGGGCAATGGTTTCCGCCATTTGCATGAGTGTGGAATGGCTTCCCGAAAGAATTTCTGCTCCGATTTCAGGATGCATTTTCATAATCTTCCATTCTTTCTCGTTCAACTTTCCCGGTTTGAGAAGAATTTCATCGGGGACACCAATTTTCCCGACATCGTGCATGGGGCTGGCTTGAAGTATGAGTTGGCATTCCTGGTCGGTCAAGCCGATTTCTCTTGCCAGCTTCTCCGAGAGTCGGCTCATGCGAATGACGTGCATTCCTGTCTCGTTATCTCGGTATTCAGCGGCTCGGCCCAGACGCAGAACGGCTTCCTGGCGGGTTATTTCCAATTCGTGGGTTCGCACGTTGACTTTTTCTTCTAGAATCAGGTTTTGATCTCGAACCTGATTGTGGAGTAGGCGGATTTCCAGCATATTGGAAATTCGGTGGGTCACCTCTGTAATATCAAAAGGCTTTTCGATGAAATCCCGGCCTCCTGCGGCAAGAGCGCTCAGCCGGATATTTCGATCAGACTGGGCCGTTAAAATCAGTATTGGAGCGTAGGAATCTTTTTCAACCTCTTTGAGTTGCTCCATAACCTGAAAACCATCCAAATGCGGCATGTTCAAATCCAGCATAACCAGGTCGGGGCGGATTTCTTTGTACATGTCCAGGGCTTTCCTGGGATCCTGGGTGCTAGTGAAATTGGTGTAGCCTTCATTTTCCAGTACATCTTCCAGTAATAATATATTTGCCTGTTCATCATCTACGATCAGGATTTTTGCTTTCAGGAAGTCAATCTTCATTAATCAATCCCCCGTTTCTTGCTGTGAAATTTCTGCGTTTTTCAGTTCTTCTTCAATAAAATTTCTGAACTTGGCAATGTCAACTGGCTTGGTGAAATAAGTTTTGAATCCTTCAGCCCTAGCTCGGTCAATATCCTTTTTCATAGCGTTAGCGCTCAATGCGATCACGGGTGTTGCATGCGTTTCCTCAAAATTTTTCAAGCGTTTCAGCGCCTCGATACCATCAATATCAGGAAGATTGATATCCATCAGGATCAGGTTCGGTTTTAGAGCCCGAGCCATATCGAGCCCCGTTTCTGCGTGTGTCGCTGTGAGTAATTTGATTTCAGGATATTCCGATAAAATATCTTTTATCAGTTCCAGATTAGCCGGGTTGTCTTCAATATATAAGAGTGTGAAGCTCTGGATATCACTTTTGTTCATCGTTTCATCGTTCAGGACCGGGATACCTATGGACTCACTAATGCTGGGCTGGACTTGACAAACAGGCAGTTGAATATAAAAAGTGCTGCCTTCACCCACAATACTTTCTACACCGATGGCCCCGTTCATCACTTCTATTAATTTTTTGGAAATGGTCATCCCAATGCCCGTGCCTTCAATATCTCCGTTCTCAGCACCCAGCCGGTTGAAAGGCGCGAATAATTGGTCCAGTTTTTCTTCAGGGATCCCCATGCCGGTATCACTAATATTAATGCGGAGTCTGGAGCCTTTCTCAAGCTGCGTGGAGAGGGTGACCGACCCTCCCTTCCGGTTATATTTGATGCCGTTCGAAAGCAGATTGAGCAAGACCTGCGTTAAGCGGGTTTTATCAGCTAGAACATAAATCTTTTTATTGAAAGTGATTTGATCAATAAGGTCAATATTGAAATTCTGTGACAGGGGGCAAACTACGGTAAGAACTTCTTCGACCAAATCGGCAATGCAAACGGGTTCAAGGGAAATAGTGATTTTTCCGGCTTCGATACTGGCGAGACTCAGAACCTCATTGATGAGCTCCAGTAAATGGGTGCCTGCTTTCAGAATCTGCTTAGTCCGTTTTTGATGTGCGTTGGGTAGCGGGTCTTTGGTGCTTTCCTGCATCAATTGTGCAAACCCGAGAATAGCGTTCATCGGGGTGCGCAATTCGTGGCTCATTCGTGCAAGGAATTCCGATTTGGCCTGGTTGTTTTGTTCGGCCATGTTTTTACTCTGCCAGAGTTCTTCTGTGCGTTCACTGATGCGATCCTCCAGCTTGGCATAAGCTTGTTTCAATTCCTTTTCCGCTGCTTTACGTTCAGAAATATCCCGAATAATGCCCATATAACTTTTTTCACCCCGCACAACAGACTCTGAAACACTTAACTCCATAGGAAAAAGCGTTCCATTTTTTTTTCTGGCGGTCACTTCTCTCATCATATTGATGATATGGCGTTTTCCAGTGTTCAGATAAGTCTGGAGATAACCATCGTGCTCGCTATGATAAGGTTCCGGCATTAACATTCGCACATTTTTTCCCAGTAGCTCATCGGTAGTGTAACCAAATTGCTTTTCGACAGCGGGGTTTACCGATTGGATAATTCCGCAAGTGTCGATACAGATAATAGAGTCAAAAGCACTATCCAGATAAGAGCGTAGCCGTTTTTCGTTTTCGAGAGTCTGTTGCTGGCTTTTTGCATAGCGGGAACGCAGGAGGGAAGCGGTGACCCCAAAAAATAGCAACAGACCAAATAAAGACAGGAACCAGATCATCAGGGTTTTAAGCGGACGAAACGCCTCGGCAACATCTAATTCTGTTGCCAGACCGATATCCAACTCGGGAACCCAGGCCCAGGCGCCTACAACGGATACCCCGCGATAGTCGTTGTAACCATCTACCCGCGACCCCGGTTTTTGCTGTATTGCATTAACAAGCATTTCTGTGAAAGGTTGTTTAGAGATATCTTCATCCGAGCGCAGTTTTTTAATGGTTAGATTCCGGCCCGGGTCGCGAACTTGAATATTAAAAATGGAGTTGACTCCAGGTTGAAGAAGTCCCGCTGAAATAAGTTGGTCGTCGAATCGGCTATGGGAGACGAGTAAACCTTCGTCATTAAAGGCATAAGTTTCTCCTGTCTCTCCGAACCGACTGATCGAAAGGATGTGGTTGAACTCCTTTTCCGGCCGAAGACGGAAAGCCAACACACCCACAGCATCTCCAGAGGAATTGTGGATGGAGATTGAGACGAACATTGTCGGCCGGTTGGCTTGAAAAACACCCTGCTCATCTGGCAGGGCAATTTCTCCTGCAAAGGGTTGTGAAATGACTGTGTCACCTTGTCGGGAGCGGTAATAGAAATCTGATTTTTCCAGCAATTGTCGTGTGCCAACAGGTTCTTCCAACAGAGCCCCAACTTGTAGCCCGGTGAGATCGAACACAACGAATCCGATGAATCCATATGTTTTACAGTCGGCTCCAAGATGTTTCCTGAGCCAGGCAAGTTCCGATGATTGACGCAATTCCTCAACAGTCACGGAATCGGGTTGGGCGAGAGTAAGGAGCGAAACCAGTTTCTTGTTGATTTCTGGTTGACGAGACAGGACTTGGGCATCCAGTTTTATTGCGTCTGCCCAGATTCGGAGTGATTCCAGATTGCCTGCAAGGATTAATTGAAGTTGTGTGGCTAAATTCTCTTTCATTTGTTTTTCAACGGACCAAACCCCAATGCCCCCAACACCCAGTATGATTATTGCTATTAGAAAAAAAAATGGTAAGAGAGAAAGACGCCCTTCTGTCGGTTTTATGCTTGAACCATCTGACTGGCTAGAGAAGACCATTGGGTTTTTTTTCCTAAAGATCAGAGGAATTAAGCTGTGACAAGGCCAGTGTCGCGGAAATTTTTTATGGTTTCAAGTGTTTTTTTCAAGGTAGAGCAATGTAAATATTTACGGAATTCCTATATTATTTTATTTTATAAGTAGTTATGAGGTTTATTATGGAGGGGAGCAGTTGATAAATTTTAGCTAGCTACTAAAAATATCCCAGTTTTTGTCAAAGTTTGGAAATCTTATGTGTAGCTGATGAATCTCCTCAAAGGTGGGGACTAAATATCCGGTGATTTTATGAAAGTTTCACAGGTGTCCAAAAGCTTTTGGGCATCGCGGTAGGTGTCGTCTTTTGCCAGTACATTTTTCAGGAGCGGGATGGCTTTCTGGCATTTAAGTAGTTTGCTGTAAACCTCACCCATGATGAATTGCAGGTGAATTTCATCGGGGTCAATCAGGCTATAGCGGTTGCCATACATGAGTACTTCTTTGGCTTCGCCCAGACCCCGATAGCTGACAACGATGCTTTGCAAAAGCTTAAGGTTCATGGGGTCTTCGTCAAGAGATTTGAGGGTGTATTCCAGGGATTTCAGATGCTCTTTTTTCATGTTGTAAAATTCGGCGGCGGAATGTTTGAGAGCCTTGTCGTCGGGGTTTTTTTCTGTAGCCTGAAGAAGGTTGATCAATCCTATTTCGCGCATCACGGTTCCCATTTGGCTCGGATCATTTTTAGCCGTGCTCTTGAAATGCTCCAGGGCCTTTCCCTTTTCCCCCATTTCCAGAAGGTTGCGGCCCATATACAAATGCGCATAACTCAGGCTTGGATTTTTCTCCAAAACTATTTTGAGAATGCCAACACTTTTCTCATATTCTCCTATTTGATAATAGCTGTGACCGAGGTTGAGCAGAGTTTCTAAATTATTGGGATTCACTTCCATCTGCTTGAGTAGCCGAGTCACCTGATCCTCACTGGCTTGTAGATGATAGCGAACCAGGTTGTTGTCTTCTGTCATGTTCAGGGCTTTTAGCAGTTGCCCCCGATTGCTGTACATCACGCCGCGCTGGTAAAGGTCCATGACATCATAATGGGTCTTCAGCGTCAGCCTGTCTGTCTCTGAAAGGTTTTCCACATGGTTGGCAATTTGATCGAAAGATGCCCGGTTGAATACATATTTTTCTCTTCCAGAGACATCAATCACGTTTCCCAGATCAAGATAAAACTCGATAGCGGGATGGTTGTCGGTGATGAGAGGATGGCCCTTGCCTAAAGCTTGAACCTGTTCATCCAGAAGCCAGATATTGCTGAGAAAGGAAAAGATATTGGGGATTTCGATATCGGCCAGTGCTTTTTTAATTTCGGGTTCTTCCAGTCGGCTTTTAAGTTTTTCGAAATCAATCCTAATCGGTTGATCGGAACCGATAATGAGAATTTCGTTTGCCACCGACATCCAGCCCATGGTGTAGGGAAAAACGGAGCGGAAGGTTCTGAAGTGCATGTCCACTTCTGCCTCTCCCTGACTGTGAAGAGGAATCCATTGTGCAGCGATTCCTCCCGGTTTCAGACGATTTTTCTGAAGCTCATAATATTCACGGGTATACAAGTTTACGGTGAAGGCAGTGCGGGGAGGCGGTGGCTCGGAAGTGATGACATCGTAACGTTTGTGGGTGGTTAAAAGGTGGTTGCGGCCGTCCTGAATGACATAATTTATTTTGGGATTGTGAAGTGCCTGATGATTCTGGTCGGCAAACATATTGCCTGCATTGATAACACTGGTAGATAGCTCCAGGCTGTCGACGGTCTTGACACGTGGGTGCATGCCCGCCGCACCGGTGGTTTGCCCGGTTCCAAAACAGACCACCAGTACATCATCGGGTTGGTCCACCAGCAGAATGGGAACATGGGCGAACAGTTTCATGTAGCGTGTCGCGATCAGGTTGGAGGCCGACATGGAAATGCCGTTGGTGATCAACCGTTTCGCGGTCGGGTCGAGAATGCCATAGTCGTCCTTGAACACGGCCACGGTATCGGAGATGCCTTCCTCGAAATACAGCAGTTTTTTAAGATTGCGTTTTCCGGCGCTGTCCCGCATGAAAAATGGATTCAATAAATCAGCGGGGATGGCCATGTTGATAAAGAGGATCAACGCGACGAACACAACGGTCAGTCCCTTGCGCACTGCCTGACTCATGTAGTTTCCGGTGCGGAACAGTAAAACAGTGGTCAGCAGGTTCAGGGTGGCGACCAGGGTCAGGCTCACCTGGCTTCCTAAATTAGGCAGAAGCAAAAACCCCGCGCTCAACGATCCGAAAATTGCTCCCAGCGTATTTGCTGAGTAGATCTGGCCGGTGGCTTTGCCAACGTTTTGATGCCCGCCTGAAACTACTTTTATCAACAGGGGAAAGCACATGCCTAATAGCAGTGTTGGCACCAGCATGAGCCCGGCAGAATCCTTGAAGTAGCGCAAAAATGCCTCGGCGGGATGGGTCAGGTTATACCCATTCCAGGGGGCGGAAAGGATCGACTCAATCCCGTACAGAGAACCGAGCACGTAAAGGCCGGTGCTGGCCTGTAGTACTAATAATGCTGTCCGGATATTATGGATCCGCGATGCCAGGGGGATCAACAACAGGCTTCCCAAAAAGATTCCCAGAAGAAAGACAGTGAGCATCATGCTGAAGGAATAGACAGTGCTGGCGATACTGAATACCAACAACCGGGTCCATAAAACTTCATAGGCTAAAGCTGTGAACCCACAAACAAAGCTGATGCCCATCCAGAATTTCTGATCTGCGTTCAGGTCGATGCGTGGCATCCGCAAAGGGGGTAGCCGAAACTTCCAATCGGCACCGGGGGCGATTTCCAGATAAATGCTCAATGCGCTGATTCCGATCAACAAGTTTGCTCCTGCCGCCAGAAGAACGGTTTGCAGAACTCCGAACGTTCCCATCATAAAGAATCCGGTCAACAGGCAACCCACTGCGGCACCCAAAGTGTTGAGTGCATAGAGGAGGCTCACTTGAGTTCCCATCCGGCTGTCATCGGTGACGCAATATTTACTGATGATCGGCAGGGTAGCTCCCATGAAGGTGGTGGGAATCAGCATCATCCCAAAAGCAAACAACATTTTTATCGCATTCTGTAAGGGGATTGATTCGGGGATGACGCTGTGCAGGGAGGCATAGAGTCCCGAAAAATTGGCGAATAAGAGAGAGAGCAGCGCTCCACTGGCGAAAATCAGAATTTCTATCCAGCCATAGAGGAGAAGAGCGGTTTTTCCCCCTGTGGGAGAATCGCTTGTCTCTGGCAACCGGTCAACGGCATAGCCGAACAGGTAACTGCCAAGACCCAAACCCGCCATGAATGCTGCCAGCACGACCGATACGGAAAACACGGTATGCCCGAACACCAGAGTCAGCATCCGGGTCCAGACGATTTCATAAGTCAGGGCGGTGATGCCGGAAATAAAAAATAAAAAGTAAACAATAGGGGATTGTCGCATATCGGTCGTTTCTTATCTGGACGGGTTTTGAAAAGCCTTCAAATTAATTGACATTGCCATGGGGTTCAAGTAATTTTTAAGAAGGCCTCTGAAAATCAGGAACTTTACGCGCTGCCACCCTTTGTGAACTGAGGGACGGTGTAAACGTTGATTTTTGAAAATGTCTTTATATTACAATCTTTTTACATGATAAATGTAAAAGTTTCATCCTTATTTAGGTGGTGTTTATGGGAACAGGAGAAATCAAAATCGCTGATGCAGATCATCCTTATGCCAGGGAAAATGGCGTTGAATGGTCTGAAGATGCCTGGGAGAGAGTGAAACACGCTCCGGAATTTGTGCGCCCAGGCATTCGCAAGCTGATGGTTCAGCGGTGCGTTAAGAGAGGCTTTAAAATTGTGACCTCTGATTATCTGACCGAAATTCGTAATGAGTCCATGATGCTGGTGTCCAAAAGGGTAAAGGGGTTCGGATTTGAAGAACTTACGATGGACGCCTTTGATGTGGCCAAGGATAAGATGCGGCAAAGTCCGCGCAAGGTGGAAGTGATTGAAGAAATCGAAGACTTTCTTTCCATGCGTACTGAGAAAAAAGACGACATTGTTGAAAAATTTAAAGACTATATGGAAGTTGCAGCTCCCCAGGGCATGCCCTGGAGCAAGGAAGCATTGGAGAAAATGGAAAAGGTGCCTCCCTTTGTTCTGGGTATGGCCAAACAGACCATTGAGGGCCGCGCCCGCCAGCGTGGAGATAAGATGATCACCCCTTCTATCATTGATGAGGTGTTCACCAATATCATGCCTGCATCGGCTAAAGAGGCGATGGGTATGGAAGTGACTGAAGAAGACCTTAAACGCGATGAACAGATTGATCAGGAAAAGGAAGAGACTGTGGAAGTTTCTCTGAAATGGGAAGACGACGCTTTGGAAAAAGTTTCCCGGATTCCGATTCCTTTCATTCGCAATATGGCGGTGAAGCGTATTGAGCAAGAGGTTACTAAAGAAGGTAAAGAAGTTGTGACGCTCGAATTATTTGAAAAATATCGATTCACTTTTTAACCACGAGGTTGTTATGGCTGCTGAAATGAACTGGGTTTATCCGGTAGGAATGGGGCTTTTGGGTTCGTTGTTTCTTTTGTTTCTGAATAACCGGGTTCCCGTCCGACAAAAATATCGAAAGGGAGTGCGCAAATAAGGATACCGTGTTTAACTTATTTGGGTGGCTGGATTTATGCCGAACAGTTAATGCTGGAATTTTTTATGGATGCCTTCCTGTAAACAGGGGAAGGCATTTTTTTTGGCGCGGTATATTTTAATTTTTTGGAATAGCAATTTTATGAGAACAAAACCCCTGGAACTCAAAAGTTGGTTACGGGAATACCGATGGTTCATGCTGTTGGAAGGGTTGCTGGCTGCCAGTATTTTCTTTGTTGATCTGTCGATGGAGCTGGGGGTGGCGGGGGGGGTTCTCTATGTGAGTCTGGTTTTGGTGGCTTTGTGTGCCAGACAAAAACGCTATATCTGGGGAGCTGCGCTGTTGGGGACAACCTTAACCGTTCTGGGGTATTGGTTATCCCCTCCTGGAGGTGAGTTCTGGAAGGTAGCTGTGAACCGAAGCCTTTCTATTCTGCTTATCTGGGGAACGGCGATTTTTTGTTATTTATTCAAGCTAAATGAAGAGGGTCTGGAAGAGGTACATGTTCAACTGGAGCAGCAGTTTAAAAAACTCGCCAAAAAGGATGCTGAGCTTGAGTTTGCTAATAGGCAATTAGAGGGGAAAATTACAGAGCGCACCCAAAAGCTTCAGGCCACGAACCTGTTTCTCGAGCAGGAGGTCAGAAAAAATATTCAGGCTCAAAAAGAGCTGCAAAATACCCATCTGCGTCTGACAACTATTGTGAATGCTGCTGGGGTCGGGGTTTATGGCCTCGATCTAGATGGAATAACCACTTTTTCTAACTCCTCTGGTGCGGCGATGATGGGTTATGGCATTGAGGAGATGGTTGGGAAAAATCAGCACGAACTGGTTCACCATAGCAGGCCGGATGGCAGCCCCTACCCTAAAGAGGAATGCTTTATTTATTCCGCATTTACCTTAGGGGCAAGCTACCGGGTGAGAGATGAGGTGTTCTGGCGCAAAGACGGAACTTCTTTTCCGGCGGAATACATCAGCTCACCTCTCTATGAAGATGGCGTCTTGGTGGGGGCAGTGGTCACGTTTAAAGACATTAGTGCTCAGAAACATATTGAAAGAGAGCGGGAAACTCTGCTTTCCGACCTGGAAAGCATGAACGTAGAATTGAAAAGCTTCGCGTATGTGGTCTCTCATGACCTGAAGGAACCGCTTCGGGGTATTATCTACAACTCCAAGTGGCTGACTCAGGACTACGGGGAAACTTTGGGCGAAAAGGGTAAAGAATATCTCGAACGACTCAACCATAATACGGAAAGGATGTATCACCTGATTAATGGGCTTTTACAGTTCTCTGAAGTGGGGAATATCCGGGAATTATCAACTCCTGTCCGATCAGGGTCTTTGGTGGAAGGGGTGATTCGGTGTTTACCACCTGCAGGAGACATCGAGATAGAAATCCAGGGACCCATGCCAGAGGTGGTTTATCCTCCAATTCGGCTGGAGCAGGTTTTCCAAAACCTGATTGCAAACGGGATCAAGCATTTTGGCAAACAGAAAGGGAAAGTTGTGGTATCATGTGCCGATATCGAAGGGTTCTGGTTGTTCGAAGTGTGGGATAATGGACAAGGAATTCGCCCACAGCATTTCGATAAAATTTTTGAGATGTTTCAGAGTCTGGATCGTAGGAAATCGTCGGATTCGACTGGGATTGGCCTTGCATTGGTCAAAAAGATCGTTGAGCAAAATGGGGGAAAAATCCAGGTAGAATCTGAGTTTGGCAGTTTTACCCGCTTTAGGTTTACAGTTCCTAAGGTAGTGTAGATGGAGTTTGAAGTGATGAGAAATGGAAGTCCATTATTAATTGTTGAAGATAATGAAACGGATGTCATGTGTCTGAAGCAGGCATTTGAGAAAACGGGCATCGGAAAAACCATCATAACCGCTTCTAATGGAGAAGAGGCTTTGGCTTATCTTAAAGGCGATTTGGCCGGGCAGGACGGGCGCATTCCAAACCTTATTCTGCTTGATTTGAACATGCCTGTTATGAACGGGTTTGAATTTCTTAAGGTGATCAAATCTGATGCTCGACTGAAAGCGATACCGGTAGTTATTCTTACAAGCTCTACGTCCAGCGTGGATATGAATGACAGCTATTGCAATAGCGTGGCAGGTTATATTGAGAAACCCATGGACCCGGAAGAGTATCTCAATATTGTCCGTGTTCTCGACCAGTATTGGTCTTTGAGTTATTTGCCGACTATTAATTGAAGGTGTCTGTCATGGATAGAGCCATGTACATTCTTCTCGTAGAAAATAATTCTACAGACCAGGTGGCTATCCAGCGACTTTTCCAATCCCAAAACTTGGACTATGAATTGGATATCGCAAATTCTCAGGCCCAGGCCTTGCAGTGTTTGAAGGACTTTACCTACGACCTGATACTGCTTGATCATCAATTGGGAGATGGGACGGGTCTGGAACTGTTGGAACATATTAGAGATATGCCGGTTATTTTTATTGCGGGCAGAAGCTCTGAAGAAATGGTTATCCAGGCGATGAAGGCCGGGGCCTACGATTTTCTTATTAAAGACCTCGATATGAATTACCTGGCACTCCTCCCCTTGACCATTGATAAGGCGATGTCACGCAAGCGTTCGGAAGATCAGCACCATCGCTTGTTTGTCGAACTGGAACGGAGCAATGCCGAGTTGAAAAACTTTGCCACGGTGGCTTCGCACGATATGAAGGAACCGCTCAGAAAAATCGTCAGCTTTGGGAATCGCCTGTTAGATAAATCTAAATACCTGAATGATGATGCAAGATGGTATGCAGAAAAAATGCAAAGTTCCGCTAAAAGGATGCAGGATATGGTCGAAGATATGCTCCAGTACTCCATGGTTTCCATTCAGGGCGATAATTTTCGATCCATTGACCTGAATAAAGTTGTGCAGGGCGTGATCGAAGACCTCGAAGATTCTATCAACGAGACGAATGGAACTATCAGCGCAGGAGGTCTCCCAACTCTGGAGGCGGACCCCGTACAAATGCACCAGCTGTTCCAAAACCTGATCAGCAACGCTCTTAAATTCCATAAAAAGGAACAGTCTCCAAAAATTGAACTGATTGCCAAACCAGTGAAGAAGGACTCTTGGGATATCCATGTCAGGGATAATGGAATTGGTATGGACTCAAAGCATAAGAAAAACATTTTCCAGCCCTTTGTACGGTTGCATGGCCGATCTGAATTTGATGGCACTGGTATTGGGTTGGCAATTTGTGAAAGAATTGTCACTCGCCATCATGGTAAAATTGAAGCTTGTTCGGATGCAAAGGGTAGCACCTTCAAGGTGACTTTACCCGTGAAACAGGCTTCTTGAGCAATATAATATTGCCAAGCCCCTTAAAAAAACACTTTCAGGAGCGGTTTGAATTTCTCCGAAAAAAAAGATGTGCCGGGTTCCTTCTATCCCGGGCGGTTGTTTTGTTTTGGTATGGGGTTTTCTTCACAAGCTCTGGCTAAAAGGCTCGTGCCGCAAGGGTGGGAGGTTTCAGGGACTGTGCGGGGCGCACCAGAAGAGATCAAGGCGAAAAACATTTCCGTATGTCCTTATGATGGTTCCCACTCCACGGTGGAAATTTCTGAAGCCATCTCCCGTTCCACGCATCTTTTAATCACGATTCCTCCTCAGCCCTCAGGCGATGTGGTGCTGAAAAACTTCGCTGAAGAAATTTCTAGTGCCAGGAATTTGCGATGGATCGGTTATATCTCTTCAACCGGAGTCTATGGGGACACTCAAGGTGAATGGGTGGATGAGTCTTCGCCCTTGCTGGCATCTACGGATCGCAATCTTCAACGCATAGAAGTGGAATCTGCCTGGCTCAAGACAGGCAAGGATCATGGTCTGCCGGTGATGATTTTTCGTTGTGTGGGCATTTATGGGCCGGGTAGAAACCTGCTGGTCTCTGTAAGACAGGGACGCGCCCGGCGCATTGATAAGCCGGGTCTGGTTTTTTCACGCATTCATTCTGAGGATCTTGCGCAAACGCTGGAAGCTTCGATGAGAAAGCCGCAACCGGGCGAAGTCTATAACGTCAGCGATGACTGCCCCTCTCCTCCAGCCGAGGCGGTGGAGTATGCCTGCGGTTTGTTAGGTGTTGAACCGCCACCCTTGGTGCCTTATGAGAAAGCCGATCTTTCCCCCACGGCCCGGGGTTTTTACATCACCAACAAGCGCATCTCGAACAAAAAAATCAAAGAAGAACTGGGTGTGAACCTGCGGTACCCTGATTACCGTTCCGGTTTGAAAGCATTACTTGAGGATTTTTAACCGGGGGTTCTGGTTTAGTCCACACAAAGTGCAACCCCCTCAATCCCCCTTATCAGGGGGAATCAATTTAATGTCCCCCCTGACAAGGGGGGCTTAGGGGGGTTAAAACCATTCACTAAGAATACTCATGCACTATCCGGTTTAAAGGCCCGTTGGGTAGTCGAGGAATTCAGTGGCGATCTGGAATTTCTGCTCTAAATGAAGGCCCACCGATTTCACTCCTCCGGTTTCGGTGGCGTAATGACCGGCAAAAACTAATACGCATTTTCCCTCAATGGCTTCATGGTAATGATGGTTGGCCCCTTCACCCGTGATGTAGGCATCGAGCCCCTCACGGCTGGCCTGCTGGACGATATCCGCAGCCCCGCCCGTTACGAGTCCAACGGATTCAATATCTCCTGCACCGATCACTTTGACAGGCGAACCCAGTTTCTCCGCTAATTCCTGTGCCAGAGTTTCAGCGGATGTTTTTTTGATTGTGCCTTTGAAACCGATTTTGATGCCGCCATATTCGCCAAACGGCTCCAGGTTTTCCAGCCCGATTAAATCGGCTAGAGCCCGGTTGTTACCCAATACGGGATGCAGGTCGAGGGGGATATGCGCTGAATACAGGCCTATATTCGCACTTATCATGGAAGAGATTTTTTTATAAAAAGGGCCACGAAGCGGTTGCAGTCCGCCCCAGAAAATTCCATGATGCACGAACAGCATCTGACAGTTTTTTTCGATGGCCAGATCGATAGTGGCCTGGCACAAATCTACTGCCAGCCCTATTTTTTTTATTTCGCCGGTGTTTTGCACCTGCAGTCCGTTCAGGGCGCTGGGTGCATCGTCAATGGACGGGATATCCAAAAGGTTGTCGAGATAGTTGCTGAGCTGTAGAATGTCCATGACCTAAATTATAACTTCCTATTGGCTGGTGAGGCAACATTGATCAACTTTATTATTCGAAATATTTGGCAGAGGGTTGTCCTGCTGGTTTTTATATCCATCATTTCACACTCGGTGATTCATCTGGCTCCCGGAGAACCGGCACTGGTGGACCCTTCCAACCCGAGGATGAAAGCGGAAGATATTCAGCGTATTCGGGCGGCCTATCACCTGGATGAACCCCTCCATATACAATATATTTTTTGGGTGAGAGACCTGTTTACCGGAGAACTTAAATCCTTTAAGGATAACCAGCCGGTTTTGAGAAAAATCTGGGACCGATTCCTCAATTCTCTCCCCTTGTTTATCGTGAGCATGATGATCATCTGGTTTCTGGCTTTTCCTGTTGGGATTAAAGCGGCCTTGAACCGCAATTCGATATTTGATCGAGTCAGCACCTTTCTTTCTTATGCGCTGATCTCCATACCCGGATTTTTTCTGGCTTACCTGTTAATCATTTTTATGGTCAAGACTTTTGATGTGCCCGTTATTGGCATGAGAACCTTTGGTCTGGAAGACGCGCCATTATTGCTCAAGTCCATGGATAGAGTGTGGCATTTGACGCTTCCCGCAATGATTTCGGCAGTTGGGGGGATGGCTGTGTTATCGCGCTACGTCCGTTCGCAAATGCTGGAAGTGATTCATCAGGATTATATGCGTACCGCCCGCGCCAAGGGGCTTTCTGAAGATCAGGTCATCTACCGTCACGGATTGCGCAATGCGCTCCTGCCGTTCATCACCATGTTTGGCCTGACTATCCCCGGATTGATTGGCGGTTCGGTGATCTTTGAAACCATTTTTGCATGGCCGGGGATGGGGCGATTAGGATTCGAAGCCATACTGGCGCGAGATTTTCCGGTAATTCTGACGTTGACCTTTTTCTCAGCCATTCTGGTTTTGCTGGGCACGTTGATTTCCGACATTCTTTACGGCGTGGCAGACCCGCGCATAAAATTTTAGGAAATTATTATGAACGAACAGACAGCCGATGCTCTGCCCCCCTCAAAAGGCCTGTTTCAGGAGCGTTGGGCTATTCTCAAACGCAATCGCATGGCCTATGCCAGTTTTTGGTTTTTAATTGCATTGTTTGCCCTGGCAATAATGGGTAAGGTTTTAACGCAGAACATCGTTATTTTTGATCCAAAAATTGTGCGGTTATCAGAAAAGTTTCTTCCTCCACTCACTCCCTACACGAGCAAGATCACTGCAAAAGAAGATGCGCCTGTCATGGGGGTCTACTTACTGGGCACAGACGAACTGGGGCGGGATGTATTTGCCCGTATGATGGAAGGAAGTTTTGTTTCGCTGACCGTGGGTTTCGTGGCGGTGGGGATATCGTTGACGGTGGGGATTTTCTTTGGCGGGCTGGCAGGTTTTTATGGCAGGGTGAAGCTGGGGTTCATCACTGTGGACACGCTCATCATGCGTTTTGTTGATATCATGCTTTGTTTCCCCAGTTTCTTTTTGATTCTGACGGTGGTGGCATTGTTGCCGCCGAGCATTTATAACATCATGATCGTGATTGGCTTGACCAGTTGGATGGGGATAGCCCGGTTTGTCAGGGCAGAGTTTTTGTCTCTCAGAGATCAGGATTTTGTGGTCGCCGCGAAGAGTCAGGCGATTCCCGCATGGCGCATCATTTTTATTCATATGGTGCCTAACGCCATTGCCCCGGTTCTGGTTTCGGCCACCATTGGTGTGGCGACGGCTATCTTGACCGAATCAAGTTTGAGTTTTCTGGGTTTCGGCGTGCAACCTCCCGATGCAACCTGGGGGAATATTCTCGCCGATGGTAAAACGTTTTTGTTCGATGCACCCTGGCTGACCTTCATTCCCGGATTCACCATCCTGTTTGTGGTGCTGGCCTTCAATCTTTGCGGTGAAGGTTTGCGAGAAGCATTCAACCCGAAACTCAGAACAACACCCTAAAGCCAAGAACATCTCGTGATATTTGTTGAGCAAGTCAGTAAGCAATTTGGTTCCAAGGCACTTTTTGAGGATGTCAGTTTCCACCTGCGTCCTGGAGAAAAGGTGGGGCTGGTGGGCGAAAACGGCACCGGCAAGACCACTTTCTTTAAAGTGATAACCGGGAAGATCACGCCAGACAAGGGTAAGGTGACTCTCCGAAAAGGTCTGCGCCTGGGTTTGCTGGAGCAGGAAATGGGAGGCGGGAGTGAAACAGTCCTCGAAAGGGTGGTGCTGGGCGACCCACATTTCCTTAAGGTGAAAACTGAAATGGAGCGGTTGGAGTCGGGTCAGACTTTTCATGACCGATACGGAGACCTGCAACACGAATTCGAACGGTTGGGAGGTTATGACCGGGAAGCCCGGGCAAAAATTATTCTTCAGGGGTTGGGATTCAAACCCGGTGGATGGGAAAAGTCGCTCGACCAATTATCAGGCGGTTGGAGAATGCGATGCGAGCTTTCGCGCTTGTTGTTGCAGAGTCCTGACATTCTTTTACTGGATGAGCCATCCAACCATCTGGATTTGCGCTCGGTGGTCTGGTTGGAGTCGTTCCTGAAATCTCATGAGGGTAGTGTTTTGATCATTTCCCATGACCGCAGGTTTTTAAATTCTCTGGTGAGCCGGATTGTTGAATTGGATCGTGGATCGCTCTCGGTTTATACCGGAAATTATGATGACTATGAAAAACAGAAACAAGAGAAGGCGGCGTTGCTGGAGTCTCAGGCCGCTAACCAAAGCCGAAAAATTGCCGAGGTGGAACGGTTCATAGAAAGGTTACGTGCTAAAAATACCAAGGCCACTCAGGTACAAAGCCGAATCAAGATGCTGGGCAAAATGGAGCGGGTGCAAACGGTTCAGGGTACAAAGGCGATTCACTTCCGTTTTCCTCAGCCGGTGAGAACAGGGCGGAATGTTTTGGAGATTGAAGGAATCAGTAAAATTTATGGGTCTCTCAAGGTGTACGAAAATTTTTCCATCAATCTTGAAAGGGGATGGAAAGTGGCGCTGGTGGGTGAGAATGGCGCGGGCAAGTCCACCCTTCTGAAACTGATGGCAGGTGCGCTCGAGCCGGATGCCGGAGAAGTGAAACTTGGAGCGAATGTTTCCAGATCTTATTTTGCCCAGCATCAGGGCGAGACGTTGAACCTCAATCATACGGTTTTTCAATCTCTGGACGAGTCGGCGCCGGGGCTTCTGCTCACTGAGAAACGAAATATCCTCGGTGCATTTTTGTTTGCCGGTGACGATGTGGAGAAGAAAGTTTCTGTCTTGTCGGGAGGGGAGCGCTCGCGACTGGCTCTGGCGCGTATGCTCTGTGGTGGTGGATCATCAAAGAGTGGGAATGCCAGCGCAAAGTTTTCTCGTCCTCCTTCTCTGATCCTGTTTGATGAGCCGACAAACCATTTGGATATGAGGTCGCGAGAACATTTGGCGGCGGTGCTCTCGGATTATGATGGCAGTCTGGTTGTCATTTCCCATGACCGTTTTTTTCTGGATGGATTTATCAACAGGGTGTGGGAAGTGGAAGCAGGAGCGGTTAAGGAATATCCCGGCGATTACAGTGGTTATGAGTGGGCGAGATCAAAAGAGGTTCAGGATGTGGAAGTTTCTTCCGGGTCGGCAAAGGAACCGTCTTCGTCGAAGTTGAACAGGGAGAGGAAAAAAAAGGAAGCCGAAGACCGAAACCAGCGTTATAAAAACCTGAAACCTTTGCAAACAAGATTGGCTAAAGTGGAGTCCCGTTTGGAGGTTTTAATGCAAGCTGATGAAACTTTGCAAGCGCGGCTTGCCGATACCGCTATATATGAGGAAGATCAAAAACCCCGGCTGCTGGAAACTTTGGAAGAACAGATAACACTGAAGGCTGAAGAGAAAACCCTGATGCAGGAATGGGATGAGCTGACAATAGCGATAGAACAGATTGAGAGTCTGGCTGAAAGCGATGTTTCCGAGGCTTGAAGTTCCTTGATTTTTTAACGGGAGAATATTTGGGCGTGTTTGAATTTCACTCAGCATTTCTAATTTGTGGATTACTGCTTCTGGCAGGGATGGTGATATTGCCGATTTTTTTCGGTGCTCCCTGGCATCCTCTTATGCCCGGAACGATCCGGCGGATTTTGCGATTCGCTGATGTTCGACCAGGGGAAACCTTTTGCGATCTCGGGTGTGGTGAGGGACGAGTTCTGATTACTGCGGCAAAAGAGTTTTCCGCCCGAGCCGTAGGTGTGGAGATTGATCCGTTAAAAGTTATGTTGGCTCGTTTACTGGCTCGAATTAATGGAGTCGGTGACAGGGTGCAGATTGTTCGGGGAAATTTGTTCGACTATGATCCCGGCTCTGCCGATGTGCTTTATCTTTACCTGACTCACCAGGCGATGGATAAATTATTCCCGGAAATTTTGAAGAAATTAAAACCTTCCGTAAGAATTGTCTCTTACCGATTCTGCCTGCGCGGCATGACCCCGGAAAAGGTCAGCGAAGACAAAACCCTGTTCCTCTACCAGTTGGACAAAGGAACAAAAATAAATAATTACTCCTAGTCCACTAGGCGTACCCCTTGTATGTTTGCAAGGAGGTAATATTGTAGTAATAGTTGTTCCTGTGAG
>JACNKA010000023.1 GCA_014382285.1 Nitrospinota bacterium
TCTACGAGAAATAGTCTCAACATTTTTACCACGCTTTCTACAAGCTAGGATTATAGAAGATGCCAAAGCGTTTGTTCCCTGGCTGATCATTCGGCTAGAGTTTTCTGTTCGCATTGGCCATGTGCCTGTAACAGTAAATCCTGCAGAAATTACTGCTTCAAGAAAGGTCTTCCAGCCAGTAGAGATAGTATTTCTGTCTTTCGTTTCAGATTGTTTGAACGCATAATAGATAGTGACGGGAAAACACGGATGAGATTGCTCAGATAGCCTGTGGATAGCATCTGACATACCTTCGAGGAAAAATTTTTCAGCTTTTTCTTTTGATCCATGGCGGTAAGCAGATGCTACTAATTCTTCAGCTTTAGGAACTGCTAAGGTTGCAAATAATTTAGGGAAAACTCCTTTCAAGGATCGACGCAACCAAACATAAAAAAAATCTGATAAGTCAGCGTAAGCAATATTATCATAGTAGGGAGGGTCTGTTGAAATCACCTTTCCCATGCTTGTTGTCTGATTACCAGCATCAAGTTGGGTTGATTTGCCGACAAAATTTGAAGAAACTCCCGAGAAGCATTTTGCAAAGGCTTTGCTAATTCCATCAGAAAATCCTAACCATGAACCAGAACTGTTCGAGAAAGGGTTTGGCTCAGCAAAGTCCCATATCATTGGTATTGATTGTCTCCCAAAAAGTTGTCTTGGACATTGTGCAATAGGTTCCCACCTTACCAATGAGTTTCCTAGGTCAGCCATCTTATCACGTGAAAATGATAAGTAGGTAGCTACAGCATCTCCATAGGCTGTAGCGCCTATCCCCCCTTCATCAATTCCTTTTCCATCATCATCAATGCCAGCAATTACAGCATCAGAAATGACTTTCTTCCGCACGTCTAAAATGACGTCTGAAAAAGTTGTAAGAGCTTCTAACTGGCGGGCAGTAAAGAGTTTTCCCCATTCTGTTAAACCATATCCATAGCATGTTCCACCAGTTAGACGCTCTGGAACTGCCCCACTCGGTATCCATTCAGGAGTTGCTATTTCAGAAATAGAATCTGCTCCTTCAGTAGGAGAAAGATAAATACGCTTATGTTTTCCCTCTACTACGATAGCCATTAGCTTGGTACCAATTCTACCAGCTGCTCCCTCAGCCTTTATGTATTTCCCATCAATTAGAGAGTTTGACAGTATGCATTTAAAATTGGCACGAGATAACTTTGTCCCATTTATTAACTTATCAAAATTAACAGGTCGTCCATTTGAGACTCTAAAAGAATATTGATCTCCATGTATTATTGGTTCTACATAAACCTCTTTCCCCTTTTTCTTAGATAGAATAAATGATGACACAAGAGGAACATCTACATGCGAAAAAACTGGGTTTGGACTCTTAACCGTTCTTGCCCATAACCAAGCAATCACATTACATTTTTCCCCTGCTTTTCCCTCTAAATCTGGTCGCTTCTTGGTCATGTCAAAGGTGATTTCAACTTTAGGGTATAGATTGCCTATACGCATTAAAGCCTCATCTCGCACAACATGGCTATACCTTCGAATATCCTCAGCAAGCCCCGTACCTCCTGACCATTTCTGATGCAAGAGTTTCTGTTTGTCATTTTTAGGAATTGGTCCAACAGGGGGCTGTCCAGAAAACTTTGGCGGAATCTCGATCATCGCCTTGTTGATTAGAACTGCAACAGGGTTGAGATCAGAAGCATGTGATTCTAGTCCTAGCCTTTGTGCTTCGAGTGGGATAGCTCCACCTCCAGCAAATGGATCATGGAATGCAGGAAGTATTTTTGGGTCGAACCCTGGTTTTCCTTTATTTAGTTCACAAGCCTCTTCCCATGACCTCTGTATTGCTGCCCTAGCCTTCTCAAGCACCTCCTCGTTATTTGTATTCTCCCACAGAACTAACTCACGAATAATTTTAAATAATTCCTCACGTTCAGCATCAGCCTGTGCCTTAGTTTTCCCTGCGTAGTATCCTCTTTCTCCACCAGGATCATTCACCATCTGAGAAAATAAAACAGCCCGAGCAGCTGCTAATGGTCGTCGAGCCCACCACAAATGGAGAGTAGATGGATGCCCGTGTCGGATGGATTTCTCTCTTGCAGCTGCAGCATTGATGTCATCCAGAGGAAGAGCTACCTCTATAAGTTTTTTTGGAGTTTTAATCTTGGGATCCATTCGGGTTGACATTTTCCAGGGGTGTTGGTAAGATTTATTCAGGGTTTTAGCGGCAAACTAAAAAACTTCCCCTGGATCATGTTCACCCAGTCATGGTTCAGGGGCTAAATTATTTTCCCTTGGTATCCGCCGGTTTTACTTGTTCTTCTCCCAGCGCAGCGAATTCACTGAAAAACATCCCGAGCGTGTCGCAGATAGGCTTTAAACGTTTTTGAGGGATTCCATTTCGTCTCCACTTGCTGATTTGTGACTTTGTCGCGCCGATGGCGGTAGCCATATCAGAAATGGCCATGTTTTTCATTTCCATTGCTATGCGTAGGCTTTTTGAAAAATCGGGGGGTGTATGGGGCATTTTTGAAAATCTCCTTATGGTGAGTGGTTTGGTAAATATACCACTTTTGGACCATAAAGAGAGTGGAAAAAATCAAGGTTTGGCATATTCTGATTTACGGCACGCCACCCGACTCAATAAACGGACTGCCATTCCCCTGAATAACCAGGGTCTTCATGTGACGATCTCGCTGGTGATTGTTTCTCGCAGATCTTCGCCGAAAATGGCAGCATCATCGTCTAAAGAGTCGATGTGCCCACCCGATTCTTTCATAACATATGCGAGTATTGCATTTTCGATGGTGCTTCCAGGGAAAACGCCGAGATCGTTACCGTCGGCGGCAGTTAGTCTGAAATTTGGCATATACTATTATTCCGCAGTTTGCTGAGTTTTAAAAAGCCGCTCATGCCCATCACTCCCAGCAACGTTGAGGCATCCACCATATCCGCGCTGCGTTCTATAAGTGTTTGAAAGAGTCGCGTTTTGTAAATGTCTAGCCCTCCCCCTAAAGCGAAAAATTCACTTACCTTGTAATCGAGAGCTTCGCAAACTTGAAGTGATTTCTCTTCTGGGATCCGATTGTTGTCCCATTGCGATTCTTAAACATTTTGAAAAACAGGGTGACGTCATTCATCTTCTCCTAAGGCCACAAATTCGCTGAATTTAGAAATGTTAAGTGCTATACACAATGCTGCATGGTGTTTTTTAGATATTATCCCCGTAGTCCTCCATCGGCTGATCTCCTGAGGGAACACTTGTAGAATGCCCGCTAAGTCTATGTTTTTTAAGCTTTTACGTGACTGTGCTATCTTGAGAGATCGTCCTAAATTGTAAAATGTAAATGTGCTCATAATCGCCTCTTTTTTTATGGGTTTTTTCCAAGCATACTCTAACATAACGTGCAAATAATAGCAAGCAAAAAAACAACGTATTATGGACAAAAAACATTTGACTTTGTTGTGTGCCTGGGGTATATTTTTAGTCATTGGCAACGGCGGAGCCCCTGGCGACGGCAACAGCAAGGGCTAAGAATTGAAAATTTAAGGGATTTTAATATGACTGTCAAAAACGAGCGTTCTTACCCGCACACAGCAGCATCTGCGGCATGGTTCAGTCCGCCAGTGAATGCAAAACCAAAAAACGGGAAGAGCTTTGAACAGACCCTCTGGGACACCGCCGAC
>JACNKA010000135.1 GCA_014382285.1 Nitrospinota bacterium
ACTCGGCGCACCCCTTCGGGGCATGAAACAAGTGAAGGGGATATCACATGCTGCCAACTTGCAATGGCGTTATTCGGCTGGCAAAGAGTTAGCTCGGCTGAATAAAACCATTACTATCTGCCTCTGCTGCCAAGGAAGACTATGAGCACAGATAAAGACACATTGCCTGGCGCAGACTCACGGCTGGCCCAATTGGAACAGCGGGTCGATCAGCTGGAAACCTGCTATAAAATCACCTCCCTTATCAATTCTGAACTGAACCTCGGTCATCTGCTAGACACGATCATGAGCGTTGCCAAAAAGGTCATGAATGCCGATGCCTGCAGTCTACTTCTCGTCGATGAAGAATCCGATGAGCTGGTGTTTCAAGTCGCCCTGAGCGATGTGGGTGAAGAAATTAAAACCATGATCCGACTGAAAATGGGTGAAGGCATTGCCGGAACAGTAGCCAGAACCGGCGAATCCCTCATTATCTAGGATGCCTACCAGCACCCAAAATTCAATGCGGATTATGACAAAAAAACCGGTTTCGTGACCGGTTCCATTTTATGCTCACCGCTCAAGGCAAAAGGTAAAATTATTGGCGTCTGTCAGGTAATTCACGGGAAAAACAAGGGCCGGGTATTTCAGAAAAGCGATCTGGAGCTTTTTCTCCTGCTTTGCGACAGCGCCGCTCTGGCTATCCATACCGCTCGCATGCATCTGGTGCTCATGGAAAACCAGCGCATGGAAAAAGATATGGAATTTGCACAATCGGTTCAGGAGAGCTTCCTGCCGACCTCCACCCCGCAACACGCACATTTCACCTTCGCAGCTCAAACCCACGCCGCCCAAGTGGTGGGAGGCGATTATTATGATTTTATTTCTTTTGAAAATGACATGCTTGGCATTGTATTGGGAGACGTTTCCGGCAAAGGCGTGCCCGCCGCCCTGCAAATGGCCCGACTGATGAGCGATTTCCGCTACATTTCCCAGCTCGACTCGGAACCCGAAAAGGTGCTGACGCAGATCAACAACACGCTCTGCGAAAGATCCTATCGCGGCATGTTCACCACCGCCGTGTTCTGCCTGCTGGATATGAAAACAAGAAAACTGAGTGTCGCCAATGGCGGCCACCTGTCGCTTCTTTTAAAAAGGGATAACTCCATTCAAGAGATCGGCTCTGCCAGCGGAACCCCCCTGGGGATCCTTCCCAATATGCAATACAGCCAGGAAGAATTCTCCCTTAAAAGCGGAGACGAAATTCTTATTTTCACCGATGGGGTGACCGAACCCAAAAATAAACAGCAGGAAGAATTCGGAACAGACCGATTGAAAAACCTGTTTTCCAACAATACCGTCTCACCGGAAGAATTCCTGCAAAATTTAGAAACCTCCATCAAACAATTCATCGGCGATGCCCCCCAATTTGACGACCTCACCTCCCTGACCTTTAAAGCCCTGTAAAGCGGCGAGGCACTGCAACCAGAAGTTCGATACCCGTTGAGCGAACAAATATTGTTGCCCCTTAGCAGGGGAACCGGCTTTTATCAGCCCTCAAGAACGCTTTGCCGCTTTTTGGGCTATTGCTAGTTGCCACTGGCGTCCCGCCAGTGATATGATTGAAATAAGGGGAGTTGAATCTTTTTCTTATTAATTTTTAAATTAGAATCAGCTTATGTCCCAACCCATTAAACTTTCTATTCCAAGCGACCCGAAATACCTGGGGTTGATCCGCAAGGTTTTGCAGGAACTTTTGGACAGTAGTGATGTTCCCGATGACACGGCGCGCCGATTGATCCTTTGCGTGGATGAGGCTTGTGCAAATGTTATCAAGCACAGTTACGAAGGGTCCTGCGATGAGCCCATCGAGGCCACCTTCACCATTGCAGGAGATGACTTTAAGGTTCAGATTCGCGACTACGGCAAACAATGCGATCTCAGTCAAATAAAACCGCGTGACCTGGAAGATATAAAACCAGGCGGACTGGGCACTCACTTCATTAATGAAATTATGGATGATGTCAGCTACTGCACCAATAGAACTAAGGGCACATTGCTGACTATGATAAAAAAAATAAAAACTGGACTCACATCGACACAAAACAAGGGATAACTATGAGCATAGATTTAAAGCTGGATAAGGCCGGGGATGCCGTGACCTTATCGGTAAACGGCGATATTGATATGAGTTCTTCGACCAAAATGCGAGATGCCTTGGCTCCCCTTTTTCACACCGACAATAAGGTTGTTGTGGTGGACTTGTCCGGAGTTTCTTACATTGATAGCTCTGGCATCGCCACTCTTGTAGAAGGGTTGCAGTGGAGCCACAACAGCAAGAATAAATTCCGCCTGGCGGCTTTGACCCCCGGCGTCAAGGACGTGTTCGAGATCGCACGTCTGTTAACCGTATTTGAAGTTTTCGAAACAAAAGAACTAGCCCTCGCCCCTTAGCAGGGGAGGCAACTAGCAATGGCTTTTTTAGGCGGACTAAATGTTTTCCCGGCTTAAAAAGTGATTGCCATATTTACTCACGAGTGATTAACGCGAACTAATTGGCCCGGTTACTGCGTGAGCGAACAGTTTTAATATCCGAAAATGCAGGCAGGGCGAGAGCAAGCAGGAAAATCAAATCACCCCAGCCCTCGTGGTATTCAACCTTGGCCCTCGTGCCCGGAACGGGTACTTTGAAAAAGAGGGGTCCATTTAAGCGGGGGGATTTAGGACCTCTTGCGTAATATTCGGGCTAGTGGGTTTAGGGAAATTCATGGTCAGATCATTTTTTGGATTTATTGGCAGAAGGGGATTCGAGTTCACCGGTGTCTTTGAAGATTTTTTCAAGGAGATCAGCGGATTATATAATCTCACCCGCGCCACTTTGTATTGCACCTTCATAGAACCCCTTCGCGGCAAACCTATTAAGTGGCGTCCGGTTTGGACGCAGATGGAAGAGGTTGGAGTCAAGTCCACCACCATTGTTTTTCTGGTTTCATTTCTGATCGGAGTCATCCTTGCATTTCAGTCGGCACATCAGTTGAGCCGGTTGGGAGCTCTGGAGTTTGTTGGTGCTTTAGTCGGTGTTGCCATTTTGCGCGAGTTGGGGCCTTTGATGACAGCACTGGTCATGGCCGGACGAGTTGGGGCCGCTTTCACAGCTGAAATGGGGACGATGAAAGTTTCCGATGAAATACTGGCCCTTGAGATCATGGCGTTGAATCCGGTTAAATTTTTAATCACTCCCCGGTTCATCGCCCTTTTAATCATGCTCCCGTGCCTGACCATCATGGCGGACCTGATGGGGATTTTAGGCGGGTTCTTGATTGGCACCACCACGTTGGGAATCGACCCGGTGACCTACATCAACAACTCTCTCGATGCGATGGTGATTAAAGATGTAGTGACCGGGCTGGTCAAGAGCGCTGTGTTCGCCGTCATCATTGTTATGGTAGGCAGTTATATGGCCTTCATCATCGAAGGCGGCGCAGAAATGGTCGGGCAGAACACCCGCACAGCAGTGGTGGTGTCAATGATTCTGGTGATCATTGCCGATCTGGTATTTACATCCTTATTTTTCTTTGTGACCTGAGATGATACGAGTCAATAACCTGAAAAAATCATTTGGCGAAGGCGACAAGCGCATCATCGTGCTGGAAGATTTCAACTCGCATATGGAGAGAGGCCAGATCACTTCCATCATTGGCGGCAGTGGCAGTGGCAAGAGCACAGTCCTCAAACATTTGATAGGAGCCTATCGCCCTGATTCGGGAGAGATCTGGATCGACGGGGAAGAAGTCACCCAACTCAGAGGCGCGGCGATCAATAATGTCCGCAAAAAGTTTGGCATCATGTTTCAGAGCGGTGCTCTGTTCAACTCCCTGACGGTGGAAGACAATGTGGCATTACCCATGCGGGAGCATACCAATCTCAACGAGAGCACCATTCTTATCATGGTTAAAATGAAACTGGAGATGGTGGGGCTTAGAGGGGCAGAGCACCTCAAGCCAGCTCAGCTTTCCGGCGGCATGGTCAAGCGTATTGCCCTGGCCCGAGCCATCGCTCTGGACCCTAAAATTGTTTTTTACGATGAACCTTCAGCAGGACTGGACCCGATTTCTATCGGTGTGATTGACAAATTGATCATCGACCTCAGTAAGAAAATGGGCATTACTTCTGTGGTCGTCACACATGAAATCCCCAGTGCCATGCGTATTTCGGATAAAATAATCATGCTTTTTAAAGGTAAAATTATCGCTGAGGGAACACCGGATGAAATTCGCAACAGCGATGACCCGAGAGTGACACAGTTTATTGAAGGCAGCCCGGATGGACCCATTCCATTCAGCAAAAGCCTGACAGATTATGGAGAAGAACTTAAAGAAATGAGCCGAGTCTAATCTAATGGAATATCGTTCTTCAGAGGTTAAAGCAGGGTTTTTTATTTTCATCAGCCTGATCGGTTTGATCGTCATGATCTTCATGCTGGGTAATCTTCAAGATTATTTCAAACCCAAGAGGATGCTACGCATCGTGTTTAATTTTACCGGTGGGATGGAAATCGGCGCGCCAGTGCGCTATGCCGGTCTCGATATCGGCTCCGTTAAAGACATCGAATTGCTGGGTGACAATGAGAGCCACGACCGAGTGGCGGTGGTGACAGAGGTCAACCCAAAGATCACCATCAAGAAGGACTCCATCGCCATGATAAAAACTTCCGGGCTGATGGGCGGGCTCTACATTGATGTGCGCCCTGGCACTCAAGGGTCGCCGCCTTTAGGCGCAAATGAGGAATTGATTGGAGAAGACTCTTTTGAAATCGCCAAGATCGGCGACATGGCTACCGAGGTGGTGTTGGAGATCCGGCGGTTCACTCAACTGAGCCAGGAGCTCGTTACCGATGCCCGATCCACCTTGAAAGATGTGCGAAGCTCTCTCTCTAATGTAGACACCATTATTAAAGAAAACCGCAAATATGTCCGCGCCAATATGGAAAATGCTCTGAGCATTTCCGAAAAAGTTTCAAACATGCTGGATAAAAACAGCGGCACGCTACAATCCACTCTCAACCACGTGGCTGCGGTTTCTGAAAAAACCGACAAACTTTTCACCGACAAAGATACGGATATCCGCGAGACCATTACTCAGATGCATGACTTGACACGTGAGATGGAAATCCTGCTTGCAGACACGCGACCGGGTGTAACCCGTTTAATCAATAGCATGGAAGCGAACGCTCAGGAAATCACCACCGACATAGACCGCACCGCAACCAGTGTTGAGCAGACCCTGGGCCAAGGCAGTTCAATCATGGTGGAGAACCGCAGAAACCTGTTGCTACTTCTTCAGAACATGAACGAAACATCGCGGAACCTGAAATCGCTGACCGAAGACCTGAAACGGAATCCCTGGAAACTGGTCCGCAAGTCTGATGAAGTGACCGTTCCACCCGCAGAAATCACAGTTCCCGGTCAACCTGATATTCGCATGAAACGACTGGACAAGGTCAAGTAGACAACGATGATTAAAATAAATAACCGGGTTATTATAATAGCGGCTTTATTTTTCTTCGGCTGCGCCAATGTTCCAGCACCTATTGAAAGCCATTTCAACAGGGGAGTGGAATATTATGATAGCCGGCAATATTCCAAGGCGATTGAAGAATATAAACTGGCCCTCAGGAAAAATCCCAATGACACGTTCTCTATGTACAATCTGGCCGTTGCATATCAGGATCAAGACAAGACCGACCAGGCTGAGAACCTCTATCAGGATATCCTGAAAATCACTGAAGACACTTTCAGCCGCATCAACCTGGCGGGAATTCATTACAACAAAGGAAACCCTGACGAAGCGTTCAACCAACTTGAAATTGCGGCAAATAATAATCCGGATTCGGCTCATCCCCTGAGTGTTTTGGGAGAGTTTAAGGAGCGGGAAGGAAAATTCCCCGAGGCAGAGCAAAAGTATCTCAAGGCATTGAGCATTGATAACCAGCATGCTCTCACTCATTACCGGCTCGGGCGGTTGCACCTCAAACTGGAAAAATTTGCTACAGGCATTGAACACCTGAAACAATCCATTGATCTCGAAACCGAGAACCCGACCTATCTGGAAGCCCTGGGCGCAGAATATGAACGGTCAGGAGACCATCTTGAGGCGGTAAACTTTTTTGAAAGGGTTTCGGTTCTGGAACCGGACCGGCTGGAAATTTATGTCAAACTGGGGGACCTGTATAAAAAGAAAAAAATGTATCAGGAAGCCCTTTCCCGTTACTGGTCTGCACTGACCCTGAAAAATGACGACCCGTATGTCCACCGAAGCATTCTGGATATTTATAAAATTCTGTCAGACCAGGAAATCGAGCAACTGAAAACCCTGGAAGGGCAGAGTTCTTTTGCCCGCAACCCCTAGTGCGGTTCCCCATTTTGTTGACGGGGGCAGCCAGCCTCCTGCTTTATGTATTTCTGACCCAACTCTCCTACCAGTTCAACTGGGGTGAAGGGTATTCAGAAAGACCCCTCCTCACCTATCTTGCTGTCTATTTTTCCCTGTGCACACTTTATGGCCTCACTTGGTTTTTTGTGCGCAAGCGTCCCAACGACCGGGCAAGTTTCTGGATGATTATTGTGTTCGGCCTGTTGTTTCGTGCCGTCATCCTGCCTTCTCAGCAGATTCAGGAAGATGACGTCTATCGCTATTTATGGGATGGAAAAGTGTTCGCAAATGGAATCAATCCGTTTGAATACGCTCCCGCCGAAGTGAACGACTTCAAGGCCTTGAGAATCCAGAACCCAGAAACTTATTATGAAATTTATGTTGAGCGCAACGAACGCGAACTGGAACAGCTGGATAAGTTGAAATGGGCATCTCCAAAATCCCTTAAATATCTGGAGCGGGTGAACCATCCAGATGTGTCAACCATCTACCCGCCGATGGCTCAGTTTGTGTTCCGTCTGGCGCATCAGATAACACCCGACAGCATTGTTGTGCTGCGAGCAGGATTTTTAATTTTTGACATCCTGACTTTGGTTTTTATCGTTGGCATCCTTTCTAAATTAGGGATGAATAAATCCAATTGCCTGATTTACTTCTGGAGTCCTCTGATTATCAAGGAGACGTTTAACTCAACCCATCTGGATATCATCGGGATTTCCCTGCTCACCGGCTCCATTTATTTTTTGCTTTGCCACCGCCATACATTAGCAACCCTGTTCCTCGCCTTTGGCTTTCTGGGAAAACTGTATCCTGTGATTTTGCTGCCCCTATACCTTAAAGCTTGCCATGAAAAAATGGCGCAGGTGGGAAAGAAAACCTGGCTGTCTCCTTTCGGCAATATCAGCCTGTTTCTCGGGGTGGTTGTTTTGGGGTATCTACCTTTTATGGGAATCGGGTTGCAAATCTTTGACGGACTTAAAGCCTTCACCCTGTATTGGCAAAGCAACGACAGCATTTTCGCTGTCCTGGCCTTCATCTTCAAAACTGTTTCGGGCGAATTGGCAATCGAAACGATATTGTCCAATCCTTTGCCGATTTTTTTGAGCAAAATCACTGTAGCCCTTGTGTTAACCGGAGTTTTATTCCGGTTGCTCTACAAAGGAGCCTCTCTGCTTGAGCAACCTGTAGAATTTGTCCGTGGACTTTTCTGGATCATGGCGCTGGTCTTTCTCCTCAGCCCGGTGCAGAACCCCTGGTACCTCTGCTGGGTAGTGCCGTTTTTGTGTATATTCCCCGAACGGTCGTGGATTGCCTTGACCGGACTGGTCGGCCTTTATTATCTGGACTTTTATTTTGATTATCAAGAGCTTCAGGAATTCAGCCTGTGGATTCCCTGGGTCGAGTATCTGCCCTTTTATTTTTTATTGGCCCTGGAGTTTCGGAAAAAACAAAAACGATTAAACGAAAATTTGGCCAATAAAGCTTAATTCAAGTATCCCGATATTTTGCAAAATTAATTTTTTCTTGTTAAGATTCCCGCTACCAGTTATCTTGAAAAGAATTTGAATGAATTTGACTGAAGGAACCTCATGGCAAATACAACAGTGGCAAAAATTAAAGCAATGCTTGACGATGAAACACAGACTCATATGACCAATATGGACTTTTCCGGATTGGATCTTTCTGGTTTTGATTTCAGTGACAGAACCATTGCCTCCACCGATTTCAGCAATTGTGCACTGAAAAAGGCGAAATTCAGCAAGGCGTTTTTAGTCAAATGCAATTTCAGAAAATCCGACATGAGAAGTTCCGATTTTAGTGAAGCCAATTTAAAAGATGCCGATTTGTGTCTCACCAACCTGGAAAATGCGTCATTCAGCCGGGCAAAAATGGGTGGGGCAAAACTGCTTAGAGCCAAATGTAAAAAAGCCAGCATGACCTTCGCATCCATGGTAGGTTGCGATCTCAGAGAGGCCGACCTCAATGCCGTTTCTTTTCACGGTGCAGATCTTTCCAATGCAAACTTAACTTCCGCCGACACCAAAGATGCCAGTTTTAAAAATGCCAAAATGGATGGCATAAAAGGGCATAAGGCTTGAAGTCTGCCGATTTATTTTACGCAATCAATCTATCTAGTCGACCAGTTCCATAAATGAAGTAATTTTATCTGCCTTGTCAAAGCGGTTGTCCCGATCCAGCAGGATAGGGTGAATGCCAACACCTTCGGCGCCAACTACATCGGTTTTCAATTCATCGCCGATATGGCAGGCCTCATGGGGTGCGACTCCGCTCCGTCTTAACGCTTCCTCAAATATTTTTTTATCGGGTTTTGCCGAACCGATCACGGCAGATGGCAGGATAAAATCAAAATAACGCGCAAGACCAATATTTTCCAAGGTCGAGATCAATCGCGAATCCCAGTTAGAAATGACCCCCAGCACCACGCCCCTTTTTTTCAGAGTTTCCAGAATCCCGGATTCGATCACATCTTCATAAACCCGCCAGTTGGATTTCTCTCGAAACGCTGCAAAAATGAGATCGAAATATTCTTCAAACCGGTCGAGTCCACCCAGTGGTTGGAATACTTCATAAACCAGTGCGTACCAGAAATTTCTTTCCGCTTCGGCTCCGCTCTGGTTGCCCAAAGATTCGATGCCTCCCATTTTCTTCCATTGTGCGCGGAACCCTTCATTTAAAACCTGAACAGAACCCGAGTAGCCGAAAGGGCGGGCGTGCCGGGCATAGACATCACCCACCGATGGGTGAACACGAATCAGAGTTCCCCCAACATCAAAAAAAACTGCTTTAAAAGAAGTTAAAGGCAAAAGTTTCTCCAATTAGATTTTTTTACAGCAATTTATTAGATGGGGTAATAGCCGGGAAGGGTTTTAAAATTTGGCCATCGCGAATGAACCAAAACAATTAAGCAACCACAGATGAACACAGACAACTAAATTTCCCTCCCTTCATAGGGAGGGACTGAGGGAGGGTTGGATTTAACTCCCTCTTTTTCAAAGAGGGCTGGGGTGATTTACATCCAGGGGGTTTGCTCTTAAAAATGCCACCCCCCTTCCTTTCCCCCACCAAACCTGTAAAATCCGAGTGCGGAACTGGAATTAATATCACGATCAAAAAAAGGCCAACCCTTTTTGTCTAAAGGATCATTAGAAAAAAATAGGTTTAGCATAGATGATAAATTTCAATTTGGTAAGACAATAGGAAAACCCAATGGAACATATTTTAAACGAGCCATTCGACCTAGAACAAGCCTATCAGGCGGGCATGAAGATAAAAGACGGTCATGCTTTGCTCCAGGCTGAAAATCCAATGGAATCCTTGGCTTATTTGATTGATGCCTCCGAGGGCTTAAACAGAGAACAAGGCTTAAAACACTCAATATTATTAGGTGAAGAACTTTTTAAACTAGAAGACTTTGACAAAAAAAATGAACCACTTTTGCATTATTTTATGGCTAATGCATGGTTTGGGTTGGAAAAATCTAATGAAAAATGGGTCTGGGAACACACGGGACTTGAAAAGCAAATTATTCATTTAAGAAAATCTATTATCCATAAAAATTTTTTCAACATAGACCCCATCAGGCAATGTCAAATATTTACGAATCTAGGTAACAAATTTAGTTCTTTAGGAAGATTTGTAGAGGCTCAATCATACTGGGATCAAGCTCTAGAAATAATTCCTTCATTTGGTATGGCTTTGGCTAGTAAGTCTGAGGGCCTTTACTATATTGCAAACACTCTTTTTGATGAAGGACACAGACCGTTTTTTTATAAAGAGGCTTTAAAAAATATTAAAAAAGTTTTTCTACCGACTAGTTTTCCAATAGAACTGCATATGGAGGAACATATAACAGACTTCTTTATTAAATTTTCAACTTGGATGGAGCAATATGGTCCCTTAAAAAAAATCGGTGCTATTCAATACTCTTTGGGTAACACGAGGGAAGAAAAAGAATACCGAGAATGGTGCCTTATAAATAGACTTTTTGTAAACCCATTGAATGACTTAGGTCCATACCCTTTGGCATCAAGAGACTGTTTGACGGCACCAACTATAGAAGTTAAAGAGGGTGAAGGTCCATTTTTTCATGGAATGTTTGACCAATTAAAACAGGAGTTTATTTCGGCCAGGTTTTTATATTATGAAGGTGTTACTTCTGCTCAGCCCTCTTTTTCGGATAGAGAAGTAACTTTATATAACACGCGAGATTATCCTTCTTATGGTTTAAATATAGAAAAAGTGAGAATTGCTTTTCGATCTTGTTATTCAATTTTTGATAAGATTTCTTATTTTCTAAATGAATATTTAAACCTTGGCTTTCCGCAGGATAAAGTAACCTTTAGAAACCTTTGGTATAAAAAGATGCAACGAAAAAAAGGTTTATGTTCAGCCTTTTTAGCGCGGAAGAATTGGCCATTTCGAGGATTATTTTGGTTGAGCAAGGATTTGTTTGAAGAACGGGAAGGTTTTCGAGAACATTTGGAGCCTGATGCAAAAGACTGGCAAAACATCAGGAATTTTTTGGAGCATAAATATTTTAAGCTTCATGAAGACGACTGGGCTCTTTGTGAAATGGATTACAGAGCATCGCACGATTGGAAGGGTAAATTCACTTTTTCAATGTATAGAACTGAATTTGAAGAGAAAACGCTAAAGCTTCTTAAACTTGCTCGTGCCGCACTGATCTATCTCTCACTAGGAATATCTGTTGAAGAAATTTCTAAGAAAAATGAAGCCCCTAAAGAGCGTATTCAAATGAATTTGGATATTTGGGAAGATGATTGGAAGTATTGATAAAAAAGTAAGGGCCTCTCTTGCAAAACAAAACCCCTGAAGGTCAATCACCCCGACCCTCTTTAAGAAAGAGGGAGCAAAACCCAACCCTCCCTCATTCCCTCCCTATGAAGGGAGGGAAGTTAAAAAATCTTCGTTTATCTGTGCTGATCAGTCGCTAAAGAAAAGGGGTTTTAGCGGCTCGTGGACGCAGGTCTTGCCGTTACGCACAACAACCCTCGTGAGAGGGTGAGCCGCACCCCATGGGGAATACATTCAGGAAGAGATGCCCATTAAGCCAACCCTCCCTCATTCCCTCCCTATGAAGGGAGGGAAGTAAATTTACCGTGGTGGTATGCCGGTTAGCGGTAGTCTGTCTGAAAAAAACTGAGCACCCCCATCAGAGCTATGGCTGTAGCGGTGCCAAAATACATCAGAAGCCCAATCCCGGAATCACCAAATAATTCCAGCCAGTAAATACGGTTGGAAACGAAGCCCCAGTAAAAAATAAAGAAATAGGATAAAAGTAGTCCCGTCTTATGCTTTCCGTAGAGCAGGCAAATAAAACAGGAAAGAAACATAAACGTAATTTGCCCGAAAGAAATAAAAAATACCTTGCCGGATAAAAACTCCACAGTCTCATTCATAACATTCACCAATTTAATCCTTAAATAAGTTATCTCCCCGTTGCTTTTTAAATCCCGAAAAAGGGATGAAAACCGGATTCCTCAATCTTGGGAACCAAAATTAAAAAGCAATAAAGATACCAAATAGACAAAAAACAGGAGGCTGATTGGGAAGTGTATATCTAACCTGTTGCATTTAAAGGGAGATTTTTTTCTAAATTCCGAATAAAAAAATGTAAAATATGATAGAGGCCAGCCTCTCAATGAAATATATTTATAACTAATTCAGCCTACTAGTTATTTTTCATACATGATGTGGCGATAATATTAAATTTTATGACTAGGGGAGCTGGTATTGATCCGGGTGGGATTGAAAGCGGTCTAAAGCAGTGGAGTAGTCTTCCTGGGTGTCTATTTCAAAACAGCCTTCTTCCTCAACATTCCAGGGATGCAAGGAGGTGTTTCGGGCAAACTCCGTGAACGGGATTTCCCAAAGAACCGGTCGGTAGGTGGCCTCATCATTTTCATACAGGGCAACAAACCGAGGGACATCTTCCTGATTGAGCATGAAAAAACCTATCGCCTCACCCCCGAAACCGAAACCGGATTTTTCCTCTTTGGTCAGTTCTCGTTTGGTGATGAAAGCGTGGATGGTTCCTGATGGATTCAATAATACTTTCGCACATTCGGCGTTGTCGATATCAGCAGGCACCAGCGCAAATGAGGACCGTGGTGCTTGTCGCGCATAATTGAACAGGGCCTCGGGCGGATACAAAACATCGCCATCGAGAATCAATGTTTCATGCTGGCAGTGCTTGAGTCCCATCACCATCGACAAGGTGTTTCCGGTGGTTCGGTAGACCGGGTTATCGATGAAATTCACCGGTAAACCCAGATTGAGTTCCTGCACGTAGAATTTCAGCGCGGCAGCATTATGACCAAGGATGAGATGGGTTTTCTGAATACCCAGAGTCTTGAGGCATTTCAAGTGGCGGGAAAGCAATGTCTCCTCGCCAAAAGGCAGAAGCGTTTTATGAGGGAGATCCTGCCGATCTAAACGTGAGCCGTAACCGGCAAGTAATATGATTGCTTCCAAAGTAAACACCCTTAAAACTTTTAACCCCTGCCCTGAAGGGGTACGCTATTTAGAAAAAGCCCAGAAATCGGACATCGGCTTACCGGAGCAATAACGCCGGTATTTAAGCAGGGTGTCCAACCCATCTGCGGTGCGTTCTACGTTGCTCGGCTCATCGGGAAAGTCTCCCCAGCCTTGTTCATTCTTGATGTCCATCAGCCAGCGCACTCCTCTTGCGATAATCGGGCTGTATTTTTCCTTATCCTTGAAGGTGTCAGAAACCAGCATCAAGTTACGGCAGGCGTCCATAGTGTGATCGGTATTTTCATTATCCCAACTACCATTTTCAGCCTGCGCATCGACCATCGAGTCAGCGGCGCTCATGCACATTTTTCCTGCATACTCGATTCTATCCATGAAGTAGGCGGGAACCAGGGTGTACTGCATCAAGTGCGCGGTAGTTTCAATGCCTGCGGGATGAAACGTATCGTCTTTCCAGAGTCCTGAATCTGTTTGCCATGCCTTGATAAACTCGAAGCCTCTGACTCGGGCTTTGTTGATGCGTTCGTCACGGGTTTTATCCTGAGTAACCTGATAAATGGTCAGAAAGCAAGTGACCGAACAGGTTGTATCCAGGTGTGACCACTCAGGGTCAGACCAATGCCCGTCTTCTTCCTGCATGGACAAAACAAATTCTAGGGTTTTATCCACCGCAGCCTGAATTCCCGGATCCTTGATAATCAGGTTACCGCGACAGAGCTTGAGCCCAACAAAAGTCGTGATCCACATTGAGGTTTTTTCGGTATGGGATTCTTTAGACCAGCCGCCATCCGGGTTTTGCACCTTGACACATTCTTTAAACTCTTCCGGGTTTTCCTTGGTCATTTCCAGATGCAGGATACAGCGCAAGACATGTTCCAGAACCTCCATATCCTGTTTCCCTTCAAGAAGGCTCCATTCACCTTTTTGAGAGACCAGGTATTCCCACTCGCTTTGAATCAATGAGCCCAGTTCTTCCTTGTCGATCGTTGTCATAGTTTTTCAGTAGTTATAAATTTAAAAATTTCCAGCCCAGATTATATTCATGCGGTCAAATCGGGTCAACCAGAATCCCAATAAACCACGACAAACCAACGTAAATAGGGGAAACAGCGGATAAATGGGGATTAATTAACCAACTGGGAGTACTTTCTGGAGATCCAGCCTTTCTTGCCTTTTTGATACTCAACCTGAAACCAGTCTTTAGCTTCCTGAAAAACCGGCACGACTGTATTTTTGGGAAGCTGGGCCAGCACTTTAGACTTGGCATCCGGTGCTGCTCGAACTCTAAGCGGGGCTTTTAGGGTCACGACCTTCACCCATTTTGCCGCTGCGGGCTTCTGGGTAGGGGGAGTTGGCCTTTCTCGTTTCATTTCAATATCAGGATCGACCGCAACCGGCTCAACCGGAGGCTGTCTCTTTGGAGAAGGTTTTGCCTCTTCCATCACAATATCCTGCGTATCGCTGGAAAGATCCTCCGCTTCGTCAGCTTGTACTGTTTCCGCCACGATTTCTATCGTTTCCCTGCGAACAGGCGGCAAAGTCGGGACACTCTGCATCGGCTCAGGGACAACAGTCCCCTGCCCCGATGAGGTGGTTCTTTGCGCAGGGTCGGGCAATCTCTCACCCTGCATTTCCGGGAATTCTCCCATCGAGGGTTCCTGCGGCTTCATTTTGGCTATCAATCGCCGGGCTTCATCGGAGTTTTTCGGATTATCAGGATACTTCGCCAGAAACTCTTCATAAGCTTCCAGCGTGTTGGCCCGCTTGACCTGCTCATAAATAAGATCCTGAAGGGTTTCTATCTCCAGCGCCACTTTCTCTTTTTCTGCAAGATCAGTGAGTTTTTTCACCCTTTCGAGATGCTTGATAGCTGTTGCATAATCTTTGTTCTCGCGCAGAATCGTGACCTGAAATTTCAAAGCTCTTTTCAGGTTATCCTTGATTTTACGGTCAAACGGTTCCAGAGCCAGGGCGGTTTCAAAAGCCTCCATGGAAGATTTCAACTGGTCATTGGAATAGAGCGCCATGCCAAGATTGTTATAGCCTCTGAACGACCTCGGGTTGTTTTTTAGAAACCGTTGCCAGAGCTCAATCGAGTTATCTATTTGATTGTTTTTAAGTTGTTCCAGAGCACGGTTATACAGCTCCAGCTCCGCCTTCGGGAGGCGTTCGGGCGGCATCTCAAAATAGGGGTTTACGGGCACTGGGCCAGTGGCACAACCCACCATTCCAAAAAGGAGAATAATTAATAAAACGCGCATTAGAGGTGAGTCGAACATAATGTGAATAGTACTCTTTTTTATTATTACGTCAATAACTCTTGACTTGTAAGAAATATGAAATAATCTAGACCCGTCACGACCACTGGGGGTGTTTTTGAACTGAGAGTCCTGAAACAGGACGACCCTTTGAACCTGATCTGGATCATGCCAGCGAAGGGAAGTGAAGCCATCTGTTTTAACGAGATTTGCTGCATTTCCTGTGGGGTTGGGATTGCGGCTTTTTTTTGTGCCCTCCCTTCCATGGAACCCCGCCCGGACCTGATCCCTGGTTTTAGTTGTCTCTGACTGATTTAACGGCTATTGCGGACTAAACCTTGTCCCTTTTTTGGAGAGATTTTCTTGCGGCTGCCTTTGAAAATTGCTTTTATCCATGAGCAATCCATAATAAAAGGGTCTGCGAGTTACCTGAGAGAAAATCACCATAGACTAATATGAAACTAACCATCAATGGCGAAAACCGTGAAATCCTGAAAAGCCAGAACCTTGAAGATCTGATTCTTGAACTGGATATTCAGGCACCCAATTTTGCCATGGCCCTGAACCAACAGGTCATTCCAAAATCCAAATACGCCACAACCCCGATCCAGGAAAACGACGAAGTTGAAATCGTCCACGCCGTGGGCGGTGGCGTTTAATTTAAATTTTTTTAAGGCCGGGACTATGAACACAAAAAATGAATTCATGAAAATTGGCGACAAGACCTTCAAGTCCAGACTGATTGTCGGAACCGGAAAATATAAGTCCTTCGATGAAACCCGGCAGGCTATCGAAATTTCTGGAGCCGAAATAGTGACAGTCGCTGTCCGCCGGATTGAGTTGGACAAAAATAAAGACTCCATACTCAATCACCTCGACCCAAAAAAATACACCTTTCTACCGAACACGGCAGGGTGCTATTCACTGAAAGAAGCGGTGATGACCTGCGAACTGGCCCGCGAAGCGGGACTGGGAAACATCGTCAAAGTAGAGGTCATCGGCGACGAGAAAACCCTGTTCCCCGATAACGAAGCCACGCTGGAAGCATCAAAACTGCTGGTCAAAGACGGCTTTCATGTTCTGCCTTATTGCACCGATGATGTCGTACTCTGCAAAAAACTTGAGGACATTGGATGCGCCGCAGTCATGCCACTGGCGGCACCTATCGGTTCCGGACTCGGCATTCGCAATCCCTACAACCTTAAACTGATTCTGGAAGCGGTCAAAATTCCGGTCATCGTTGATGCCGGGGTCGGCACCGCCTCCGATGCCAGCCGCGCCATGGAACTGGGTGTTTCCGGAATCTTGATGAACACCGCAATCGCCGGTGCCAAAGACCCGCTAAAAATGGCATTAGCGATGAAAATGGCAGTGGAGTGCGGACGCATGGCTTATGAAGCCGGGCGCATCCCGAAAAAACTTTATGCCTCAGCCAGCAGTCCGCTGGACGGTTTGATCGACCTGTAACCCTATGATGACTTCGTTGTTGTTAAATACGAGAACCTTACTTAACCCGTCATTGCGAGGAGCGATCAGCGACGAAGCAATCCAGAAACCTGGATCGCCGCGCTCCTTACAGTCGCTCGCGATGACGATATGCCTCAGCCAACAGTCCGCTGGACGGCTTGATCGAACTGTAACCCTATGATGACTTCGACCCCTTTCAAGACAGTGCAGGATTTGGATTTCCTGCGGGTTTACCTCATCACCGACTTCATGCGGATCGGCAAGAGCCGGTTCCTCAGCGCGGTGGAAGAAGCCCTGCAAGGCGGCGTACGCGCCCTGCAACTGCGAGAAAAAAATCTGGGTCCGCGAGACCTGCTGGCACTGGCACTTGAAGTTAAATCCATGACTCAACGCTACAACGCCAAACTGTTTGTCAACGACCGCGCCGATATTGCCATCATGGCCGGGGCGGACGGTGTACACCTGACAGAAACCAGCGTTCAAGCCAGCGAAGTTAAAAATAATTTTCCCGACTTGTTCGTTGGGGTCTCAACCCATTCAATAGAAGGAGCGCGTCTTGCCGAAACACAAGGCGCAGATTTCATCACCTTCAGTCCGATTTACCAAACACCCTCAAAATCCAGTTACGGTCCGCCGCAAGGTTTGGACCCGCTCCGTCAGGTGACTCAGTCCGTTCACCTGCCGGTTCTGGCACTAGGGGGCATTACACTGCACCGCGTTCCTGAATGTCTGGAGCATGGGGCCTTCGGGGTCGCCGTGATTTCTGACATCTGGGACTCAACTGATATAAAACGACACTCATCTGAATATACGCAGAACTTTGGAGGCAACTCGTTATGACAAAATCAAATGGTAATGGAAACCGGCACGGAGCCACAGACGAAAAGGTAGAAATATCCACCAAGCCTATTTCCCCCAACTCGAAAAAAGTTTATGTTAATGGAACCCTGCACCCGGATGTAAGAGTCCCTTTCAGGGAAATTTCTCTGTCCGCCTCGACAACGGTAACGGGGAACGGCAATCATCAAGAAAATGATGAAAGCTCCATCCTCGTTTACGACACCTCCGGTCCTTACACCGACCCGGATGCCAATATAGATATCCGTGAAGGCCTGCAACCCATTCGCCAGCCCTGGATCATGGGCCGTGGAGATGTCGAGTATTACGATGCCCGAACGATTTTACCTAAAGACGATGGCTACCGCGAAGGGGAAAACCCCAATACCGAACGGTTCCCCAAAACCCGCAAACAGGTTCTGCGCGCTAAAGCCGGGCAAAATGTCTCGCAAATGCATTACGCCAAAAAGGGGATCATCACTCCAGAGATGGAGTTCATCGCCATTCGCGAAAACCAGAAACGCAAACAATGGGTTCAGGATGCAGACCGCGAAGAACGCTTAAAGGGCAATTCCTTCGGTGCCAACCTGCAGGAAGAAATCACCCCCGAATTCGTGCGTGACGAGGTCGCAAGAGGGCGGGCCATCATCCCGGCCAACATCAACCACCCGGAAGCCGAGCCAATGATCATCGGACGAAACTTTCTCGTCAAGATCAACTCCAACATCGGTAACTCAGCAGTCAGTTCTTCCATCGAAGAAGAAGTCGAGAAGATGGTCTGGTCAGCACGTTGCGGGGCCGACAATGTTATGGATCTTTCGACCGGAAAAAATATCCACACCACCCGTGAATGGATCTTGCGCAACTCTCCAGTACCCATCGGCACCGTGCCCATCTATCAGGCATTGGAAAAAGTCGATGGCAAAATCGAAGACCTGACATGGGAAATTTATCGCGACACCCTGATCGAACAATGCGAGCAAGGAGTGTCCTATTTCACCATTCATGCCGGGGTGTTGTTGCGCTATGTGCCAATGACCGCAAAACGTGTGACCGGCATCGTCTCTCGCGGTGGCGCGATCATGGCAAAATGGTGCCTCACTTATCATAAAGAAAACTTCCTCTACACTCACTTTGAGGACATCTGCGAAATCATGAAAGCTTATGACGTTTCCTTTTCATTGGGAGACGGGTTGCGTCCCGGTTCCCTTGCCGATGCTAATGATGAAGCCCAGTTTGCTGAGTTGGAAACTCTCGGTGAATTGACCAAGATCGCCTGGAAACATGAAGTGCAAACCATGATCGAAGGTCCAGGTCACGTTCCCATGCACATGATCAAAGAGAATATGGATCGGCAATTGCTGGCATGTGGCGAAGCACCGTTCTACACATTAGGGCCATTGACCACCGACATCGCACCGG
>JACNKA010000157.1 GCA_014382285.1 Nitrospinota bacterium
CGTCAAAGGAACGCCGCTTGATCATGTTCCCATACACCACATTTGACTATAACTCCACCAAATGGTAGAACTTAAAAATGAAGTAATAGAAAAAGGCATTACTGCCCCAGAAGAAATAAAAGAACTTATTGCTGCAAAATTAAACCCTAAAATAAGCAAATTAGATTCCGAAATTAATGCAGAAGCTAAAAAGGCAAATTTACTCGGATACGGTAGTACCGTCACAACGGGAATAGGATTACTAGCCGGCTCACTGTTCTCTGTACCTCCCGCATTTTTAATAGGGCTAGGAGTCACTGGGACAATGGGTGGGCTAAAGGCCATCTCAGACGAAGACACTGCAACCACAAAACTAAAATCCCATCCCCTTTATTTTCTGTGGAAAGCCCAAAGAAAACACAAGTAGGGTAGATAAATTTAAAACAAAACTAGCATCCAATACCTATTTCACTCATCACTCTCAAGGCTTGCGCCCCGGCCAAATCCACTACGGTTCACGACCCTTGAAACCAAATCAGGTGAAGCATGGTTAAGTATTCTCCCCTCCCGTTCCCTAAAGTGTAAAAAGGAAAACCCTTGACTATTAGGCCACAGGCTCCGATAGTACATTTGTCTGAAACCAGAGGTGGAAACCCGTCTCGACAAAACATTATATAATCACCCTCACCTAGCCTCTCCCCTCAAGGGAGAGGAACTATATATCCCTTCTCCCCTGGAGGGAGAAGGTTAGGATGAGGGGGCATGAGAATCAACCGTTCCCTTCGTGCCACATAGGGGTAGTAATTTGATATTTCATAAACATCGCCAAGTACAAATCAAATCACCCCAGCCCCTCTTCGGAGAAGAGGGGTCCATTAAAGCTCCCCCTTCCACGAAGGGGGTCGGGGGGATTTGCCTTTTCCAACCCGATAAACGGTTTAAGTAACCACACCTATGTGCGGAATTGCTGGCTTCATCAATTTTGATCCCTCGGCCCAGCCTGAAAATGCGGGAAAAGCTTTGCGGAATATGCTGGACGCTCTGCGTCATCGCGGCCCGGATGATCGTGGCGAAGAACGCATTGAATCCGGCCCTATTCTCCATCTGGGCCATCAACGATTCTCCATCATCGACCTCACACAGGCCGGGCATCAGCCCATGGCGAATGATGACAAATCCGTTTGGGTTTCCACCAACAGCGAAATTTATAATTATCGCGAACTGAGAAACCAACTCGCCGACAAGTTTCAGTTCCATTCACAATCAGACACCGAAGTTTTGCTGAGAGCCTATGAGCACTGGGGCATCGGTAGTCTCGACCGGCTTATCGGCATGTTTGCGTTCGCTATCTGGGACCATCAAAAAGAAGCGTTATTCATCGCCCGCGACCGATTAGGAATCAAGCCGCTCTACTACCATATAAAAGACCAGCAGTTTACTTTTGCCTCGGAACTGCGTTCCCTGCTGGCATCTGGCTTCACCGAGAAATCCATCAATACGACCGGACTCTATCAATACCTTTCATTTGGACACTTGAAGGCACCTGAAACTCTCATTAACTCGGTGCGTGAGTTGAAACCCGGACATTATTTGTGGATCGACAAAAACGGCGACTGGGAAGAAAAAGAATATTGGAATCCCTTCAACGAAAAAACCGATAACGATGCCCCGGTCAGTGGCGATGAAATTCAGCAGCAGGTCCGGACTGCGATAGAGGAATCCATTCGTTGTCGCCGCGTCAGCGATGTTCCTCTGGGAGCGTTCTTAAGTGGTGGCATCGATTCCAGCGTGGTGGTCGGGACCCTCGCCAGTATTTCTGATGACCCGGTCACCACCCTGACGATTGGATTCGCAGAAAAAGAATTCGATGAGTCGGAGTATTCACAAGAAATTGCCGACCGATTCAAGACCCACCATCATGTCTTACGGTTGGATGAAGAACAGCTTTTGCAGGCTCTGCCCTCTTCCCTGTCGGCCATGGACCAACCCACCATTGACGGTATCAACACTTACCTGATATCCCGTTCAGCCCATGAAGCGGGACTAAAAGTAGCGTTGAGTGGATTGGGGGGCGATGAGTTGTTTGGCGGCTACCCGTCTTTCCAGTTGATCCCCAAACTCATGCAACGAAAAAAATTATTCAAATACATGCCATTTATGAAATGGGGCGTGGGTTTGTGCAAAGGTCTATTCCCTTCCGATCAGGCCACAAAGCTGGAACACTGGGTGCAGGGGAAGTTGAGCGGTGCCCATGAATATTTCCTCATACGCGCCCTCTTCTGCGAGGACCCTGTTATCGGCTTATTTGCCGATAAAAAACAGGCTCGAACTGAAATCGAAAAAGACTATCAACGCACCCAAAAGCAGATCGAACACTTCCCGGCAGACGATATGTTCAACCAGATTTCTTATCTCGAAACATTTCATTACCTGCAAAATATGCTTTTGCGCGATACCGATATGATGAGCATGGCGCATCCGCTTGAGGTACGAGTCCCTTTCATGGATCACCGGCTGGTAGAGATGATGTTTCGCTTGCCGGGTAAAGAAAAGGCCGGCACTGCCAAGCACCTGCTGATGGATTCTATGAAATCCTTATTACCGGAAAATGTCTGGCGACGGAAAAAGATGGGGTTCACCTTCCCCTTCGAGATGTGGATGCGTGGAGCCTTGCGGCCGGAAATTGAAACCGTGTTATTATCCCCAATGCACCAACTCGAGGGCCTTGTATCGCAACAGGCTGTGGCAAATGTCTGGGACGATTTTCTTTCTGGACGAGTATCATGGTCGAGACCCTGGTCGCTTTATGTTTTAAAATCCTGGATCAATAAAAATATTGGATAGTACGGAGAGCCTCGGCCTATCACGAAACAGGAAAATCAAATCCCCCCAACCCCCTTCGTAGAAGGGGGAGCCATAATGAACCCCTCTTTTACAAAGAGGGGCTGGGGAGACTTATAACCTCTCATCATTATTGGGCTAGTGATATGGAAATACCTTTTTATCAGGTCGATGTTTTCACCGACCATATTTTTGGTGGTAACCCTTTAGCCGTTTTCACCAGCGGGGAAAACTTTGAGGAAGAGGAGTTGCAGAAGGTAGCTCGGGAGATGAATTTATCCGAGACCACCTTCGTTTATCCTTCCTCTACCGATGAGGCGGACTTCGATGTGCGTATCTTCACCCCCACCCGCGAAATCCCTTTCGCCGGTCACCCTACCCTCGGCACCGCATACGTTCTCAGAAAATATGGCGCGGTGACAGCAAATCCGCTGCGTTTGAATTTCAAGGCGGGGATAATTTCTGTGTGGACCGAAGGAGACAAAAGTTTCATGCAACACCCTCCTGCGCAAACACTGCATGAATTGAACCGGTCCGAAAAAATCGCCGAGGCTTTGGGATTACCCTTCACATCTTTAGACGAAAAGTTTCCCATTCAGGTGGTTTCCACAGGCTTCCCGGCATTGTTTGTCCCTGTGTCTTCACTGAGCAATATCAATGAGATACATATCAATACCCAGGTTTTAAATGAGGTATTACAACCTTTGGGAATTGATATGGTTTATCCCTTCTGCCGTGAAACCCGTGACCCCGACAACACGGTTCATGTGCGTGCCTTCGCTCCCGGTTTGGGAATCCCCGAAGACCCGGCAACAGGAAGCGTCGCAGGAGCCATGGGAGCTTATTGGGCCAGTCTTAGCGATGAAGAGGAGATAAGCATGGTCATTGAACAAGGCTATGCAATGCAACGCCCTTCATTGATCTATGTGGAAGTGTTAGAAGCTCAGAAAATTCGTGTGGGAGGGCAATGCCAGTCGGTGTTCACCGGCTGCATGAACCTTGAAAAAAAGAATTAAAAGGTTCTCAGGCGAGCTTTTGTTCCTGATTATCGGCGGGAGCGTGCAAACAATTTATACAAACATGGCCCTTTTCCCGACCACACATCAGACAGGTCTCAATTTCCTCATGCCCCCTAAACGCGCCACTGCAGTGGAGGCAACGGCTTTCAGTACCGGCTTTTTTCTTTATCCGGCGTTTAACCCGTCTTTTATTGACTAAAAGCTGACTATAAGAAATGTTCATTTAATCCTCGATCAGACTATGAGTATCCAGGTGCGAGAGGTACTATTCGAATTTTTAGATGAGAGTTTGTTGAAATAGTTTCAAAAAAAATTTAGTCTCCCCCGTCAGTTCATAATTTCGCAAGAACTCCCTGATTCACAACATCTCTGCGTTCCCGGCCAAATAAGATTTCGACCAGTTTGAGGGAGAACTCCATAGCCGTGCCGGGAGATTTGCTGGTGACGATATTTCCATCCACAACCACTCTGTCCTCTTTATAGTTGATGCCCTGTAAGTCTTTTTGTATCGAAGGATGACTGGTGACACAGCGATTTTGCAGAATCCCCGCATTTTTCAAGACCACTGGAGCGGCACAGATGGCGGCGATATATTTATTGAGTCCATCCATCTTTTTTAGCAATCGAGTGATTCTGGCATCCTTTTTTAAATTATTGGTGCCGGGCTGACCGCCGGGCAAAATAATCAAATCAAAATCCTTTTCCAGAACATCATCGAGTTGCTCATCTGGCAGAACATGAATACCCCTTGAGCCTTCCAAAGGCCCTTCCTCAGTACCCGCAAGCGTTACCCGGGCGCCTGCCCGGCGTAAGATATCAACAACGGTGATCGTTTCAATCTCCTCAAAACCTGGCGCCAGAGGAACCAGAACCGTCTTCATATCAAAGCTCCATTAAAAATCATTATTATACTTCATATAGGGGTTTTATAAGAGTTTCACTTATCTCTTGCAAGTCTTTCTTGTACCCCATAGCGACTGATGCTAAACTTTATGCACTTACATTATATATAAATCAATGTGTTGGACATGGCCCGTTCTCAGCTTAAACAAGGTTTTAGTAATCCGGCTGACAGGATGAATCCCATTCAGGATATGTTCAATGCCGTTGCGCCGAGGTACGATTTTCTCAACGGACTGTTGAGTGCGGGTTGTGACAGGTATTGGAGAAAAATAGCGGTTGATGAGCTGGAACCCATAGCAGGCCGGTTTTTTCTGGATGTAGCTACAGGAACCGCTGACATTGCCCTTGAGTTGGCTCTCCGTGATAAGTCCCGAGTTATCGGTGTTGATTTCAGTGCCGCCATGCTCGAACTGGGCAACAATAAAGTGACCGCGAGAAATATGCAATCGTCTGTCAAATTATTTCCGGGGGCGGCTGAGAGTCTGCCCCTGAAAAACGATAGTTTTGATGGCGCAATTTCCGCTTTTGGTGCCAGAAATTTCGCCGATATAAATCATGCGATTGCTGAGGTTTACCGGGTTTTGAAGCCCAAAGGTAAGATTGTGATACTGGAGTTCTCTTTCCCTCAGAACGGTTTTTTGCAATGGCTTTATCGTTTTTATTTTGAGAAGATTTTACCTGTTATGGGACGTTGGGTTTCTGGTCACAAGAACGCCTATTCTTATTTGCCGGATTCTGTGGGAGCCTTTCCAAAAGGTGACGCATTCGCTTCTCTCCTGAAGGAAGCGGGTTTCGAATCCGTTGAGTTCAAGGAACTGACTTTCGGAGTCACAACCATCTACACCGGATTCAAACATGCCTGAATTAAAACCCACTCATCCTATCCGAAAACTTGCATGGGGTTGTTTGATTCTTGCCTTTGTCGTTATCAACACAAACTTTTTTCTGGAAAATTATAGTTCCTCCAATCCGAAGAAAGCCGTTCCCGGCAGCTTGGAAGATAGTCAGGGCTACAAAAACCTGATTGACTTGCAAAACGCGTTCATACGCAATGCTAAAAAAATAAAACCCTCTGTAGTTAGCGTGAATAAGGTCAATGAACTGGTTGAAAAATCATCATGGTATGAACCGCACGGTTCCAGGCCCTGGTATGCATCTATCAGAAACTGGTTCGCCCAAAACCTGAAAACCCGGAAATATAGTGTTGAAAATGTAGGATCGGGCATCATTCTCGATTCCAACGGTCACATTTTAACCAATTACCATGTCGTTGAAAATCTCGACAGGGTTCTGGTCAAATTATCAGACGGGAAAGAATATTTTGCCAAAGTCCTGGGCTACGACACCTACACCGACCTTGCTGTCCTGAAAATTTCTACTCTACGAAGTCTCCCTGAACCGGAATTTGGTCAGTCTAAAACCTTGAGCGTCGGCGAATGGGTAATGGCCATTGGTAATCCCTATGGGCTTGAAGGCACCGTCACCGTAGGCGTGATCAGCGGCACCGGGCGTACCGACCTTGGGATCAGCCACTTTGAAAACTTTATCCAGACCGATGCCTCGATCAACCCAGGCAATAGTGGAGGCCCTTTGATCAATCTGGATGGGGAAATTGTCGGGATCAATACAGCCGTGGCGGCCATTGGCTCTGGAGTGAGTTTTGCTATTCCTGTGGAAATGGCCTTGGAAGTGGGAGAGCAACTGATCCGCAATGGCTCTGTAGAAAGAGGCTGGTTGGGAATTGGGATTCAGAATTTGACGCCGGAACTGGCAAACACCTTCAGATTGAATGTCTCCGGTGTCGGGGTACTGGTTAACAGCATTGCCAATAAAACTCCCGCCCAATTCGGGGGAATGCTTCGGGGTGACATTATCATTCAGTTTGATGGTCAAACCATTTCCAGTTTGAAATACCTCCAGGAGCTGGTTGCGAACACGGCTATTGGCAAGGTGGTTCCCGTCAAAATATTCCGGGACGGACAGGAAAAGATGCTCAAGATTACAATAGGAAAAATGACCTCCTAACTCCCTACTACCTCAAACCCCGCCCCAACGATCTGGGCAGATATATCTTCCAGTTGAGTTTGTGATTCGTCAAACTCTACCGTCACTTCTTTCTGCTCAAGGTTGACCACCACCTTTTCGACACCTGCCATCTTACCCACCGCTTCACTCACGCTTTGGACACAATGTTGGCAAGTCATACCTTCTACTTTCAAAACCCTCTGCATCGTCATAATCCTGTTTTAAAGGGTTGAATGTGAGTCTCTTCTTATTGATTGTCTCATATTTTTCCAGCCTAAATCGTCAAAATAGGGTTTAAAGAATGCATTCCAACCAGCCAAACTAGACATTAACTAGGAATTTTCATAGAAAATAATTTTAAAACTCAAGAAATCGGCATTTGAGCCGTAATAAAATTAAGGCAGTTTGGAGACTGCGCCAATTTAAGGGTTGTAAAACAGCTGAGCCTTGGAGGGCCCAGTGCAGGAAAACCCTTTAACCTCATAAATTCCAATTTCACGGAGGAAATGGAATGCCACTACGAATCTTCAATAATTTAAGTTCATCTGTTGCCCAAAACAGGCTAGATACTAACAACCAAAATCTCGGGAAAGCGATAGGACGGGTTGCATCCGGCGATCGAGAAACCAACGGTGCAGAAAAGTCTGTTTCCGAACTACTTCGTTCCGATGCCAGGACTCTAAGACAGTCCGCCAGAAACCTTAATGATGGTATCAGTCTCATCAACGTTGCTGAAGGCGGTCTGAATGAGCAGTCAGGAATTCTGATACGCATACGGGAAATTTTATCCACCGCAGATGGGGCCTTGGGACAAACAGAACGGGATACATTGCAACTTGAAATCAATTCGCTGAGAAACGAGTTTAACCGAATATCTAATTCTACAGAGTTTAATGGACAAAAACTTTTAGATGGTTCTCTGTCATCCAGTGTCACCAGTAATCGTGTAGTGGTGATGTTGGGTCTCGATTCTGAGGAAAATGGACGAATAGATTTAAATGAGGTCGTGAATTTGGGGTCAACAACTACCAGCTCTCTTAATCTTGATGATCTGTCTGTAGCAACATTTGAGGATGCTATCAGTGGGTACGCTAAGGTTGATGATGCGTTGGCAACCATTAGTTCCTATCGGGGCAGTATTGGTGCGACCCAAAACCGATTCACCAGAGCTTTGAATACTTTAAATGTGTCGATTGAAAATTTAACTGCCGCATCTGCAACCATCAAAGACGCGGATTTTGCCGAAGAGGTCACTGATTTAACCCGGCAACAACTGCTGGTTCAATCTTCAGCGGCAATGGTGGGACAGGCAAACCTTATTCCTGAAGGTGTATTATTGCTACTGCAACAATAAAATAATATTATGAATGAACTCGAAGTTACTACAAAAATAGGTCGGCGAAATCCCATCAACGGGTCCGCCAAAGGAAAAAGCAAGCCTCTTACAGGCAGCAAACCTTCCTCTGGAGACGTTGACAAGGTAACGCTTTCTGAGCCTTCCAAGGCTCAGTCCTCAGCCAGCACAAGTAAGGCCACCGCCAGTGAGATTCGCCATGAACTTGTAAACAAGTTCCGTGATGTCTTACAAAAGGGTTCTTACGAGGTGAAAGCCAATGAGATCGCTGACAAAATAGTTCAAAAAATCCGGGAAAATAAAAACCACCTGATTTTATAAAGATTTTTTGAACAATTCGGCTCCTGGTGGCTCAAGCTATTTTCAGCGAAGATAGCTTTGGGAAATTCACAGCTGATTTAAGCTTGTCCTCCCAGGCCTTGCCCAGCCTGTTTGATCTCAAGTCAAGCGATTCCAACTTCTCCAGTTTTTCTGACCCGGCTAAAACACCCATTCCCCTGCGGGTAATTTGATTGTTCCTCAAATCCAGCTTTCGGATATTACCTAGTTTGTCAGATGATAACAGTGCGTCTAACCCCTCATCCCCCAACTGATTTTTTCTCAGATCCAGATCTTCGACATTTTCCAAACCCGGATATTGGCTCAAATAAGCGGCTTCAAACCAGGTCAAATCCAGGTCGACCAGTCGCAGCACTTTGGGATTGAGCAATAACCGAGCCCGTACAAACTTCTCAAAGAAGGTAAGACTCCGAGCGCGGGTTCCAAATAAATTTTCATCTATGGCCGCATTGATGTCATCAATATTTCCTTTAGTATTGTAAAAAATCTCTAGGAGCATTTCTTTATTCAACTCATCCTGATTCAATTCGTCTGAGCTCATATTTATTCCTGCCTTCTTAAATATTAGATGATCGTTGGAAGGGCTATAATAACTGATTTTTCATATATTTTTGTTATACTTTCCTCTGAATGATTGTGCAATTGTGCAAATCTCAATTTCTATTTTTCTATTTTATAGAACTGATGTTTTTCAGTCATGAATGAAATGAAGCGTTTGACTTACACACCCCAAACAAATTCCTGACCCAGTGCATACTGCCCGGCTCCTGTTTTCAAAAATATTTTCGGCTTTTATGGATGTATTTCCCATTATAGTCGTGATCTCTTTTTTTCAACTGGTCATTATACAAAAACCCTTTCCTCACTTGAGTCAAACTCTTTTCGGAGTTGTGCTGGTCGTCATAGGGCTTTTTATTTTCATATTGGGTTTGGAGAGTGCCCTTTTCCCCATTGGCGAAAAAATGGCCAATGAATTTGCTCTGAAAGGAAGCCCATGGTGGATCATTCTTTTCGGCTTCGCTCTGGGATTTTCCACCACCATTGCTGAGCCGGCTTTAACAGTTATAGCCAGCAAAGCCGGAGGTCTCGCCGCTGGGGCAGGTGCCATCGAAAACGATACAAATGCAATCGCCAGCTTTGTACTGGGGCTCCGCTTTACTGTTGCTTTTTCTGTAGGGCTGGCCATCGCCGTTGGGGTGGTTCGTATCCTCAAAGGGTGGCCTTTGATCTGGTTCATCATAGGAGGTTACACCCTCATCGTCATCACCACATTTTTTGCACCTCAGGAGATTATAGGGATCGCCTACGATTCAGGAGGGATTACAACTTCGACCATCACCGTCCCATTGGTCACCGCTTTAGGTGTTGGGCTGGCCACATCTATAAGGGGTCGAAACCCGATGCTTGATGGTTTTGGGCTAATCGCATTAGCGAGCCTCAGCCCCATTATATTTGTTCTGGGTTATGGAATATTTGTCTACGGAGTGGGCGGTTTATGAATTTCAATATTTTTGAACTCTTAGGAAGCGCGTTAAGCGGAACATTGCTGGATATTCTCCCTATAATTCTAGTATTGGGTTTCTTTCAGCTCATTGCAATTCGAAAACATATTCCGAACCTGAAGCAAAAGTTGATCGGACTGGTTCTCGTTGTTCTGGGATTAGGAATTTTTATCGTTGGTCTGGAGCAATGCGTGTTCCCAATTGGAACACACATGGCCCGTCAGTTGACCGATCTTTCCTTTCTTGCTGGCAACGATTCTGCCAGATTAGAAGTCCTGCAAAACTCAAAACATATAGCACCCGGACTTTATTTATGGACTTATGTCTTTGCTTTTTTTATTGGATTTTCCACGACACTAGCGGAACCGGCATTGATAGCTGTCGCGTATAAAGCCCGCGATATCACCACCGGGGCTATTTCTGCGTGGGGTTTACGAATAGCTGTCGCACTAGGTGTGGCGGGCGGGGTGACGCTAGGCGTTTATCGCATAGTGACGGGCAATCCCCTGCATTATTACATTGTCACAGGATACGCCCTTTTACTTATCCAGACCTGGTTTGCCCCAAAGCTAATTATTCCACTCGCATACGATTCGGGAGGTGTCACCACCTCGACCGTAACAGTACCGTTGATTGCTGCATTGGGAATCGGATTGGCCTCAAATGTTCCCGGTCGTTCCCCCTTAATAGACGGCTTCGGGTTGATCGCATTCGCCTCCCTTTTCCCTATGTTCACCGTAATGGCATATGCTATGATCACCGAAAAACGGACAAAACGTAAAGAGATTGATGAACCATCCTGAGGAGTTATAGACTCATGCGTTTTAAAGTTATATTGGCAATGGTTAATGAGAAGTATCAGGACAATGTTATTGAGTCCGCAAAATCGGCTGGCGCTACCGGAGTCACCATTCTTAACGCACGCGGAGAAGGTATACATTCGCAGAAATCTTTTTTGGGTCTGACAATGGAAACTCAAAAGGATATGCTCTTTTTCCTGGTTGAAGATTATATTGCTAACAATATTATGGAAGCAATTTATGAGGCGGGTCATTTGAGTGAGCACGGTAATGGAATCGCATTCAGCCTAAATGTAGACAGAGCACTAGGGCTGGAAAGCCAGATGCCCACCATGGAAAAAGACGCAAAGGATCGTTATTTTTAATTAGACTAGGAGATTGGAATGACCAACATTCAAAAAGTCCGTGACGTCATGATGTCCAATTTCACCAAAGTGGATGGAATCATGAAAGTTTCTGATTCCTTGAATATGATGCGGGAAAAAAAAATCAACGCAGTTCTGGTAGAACCCCGGGATGAAAATGATGTTTACGGTATCTTGACCCTGAAAGATATTGCCAGAAAAGTAATAGGACAAAACAGAAAGCTTCATGAAGCTCATGTCTATGAGATCATGTCTAAGCCAGTTTTGTCGATCAACGCAGACATGCCTATCCCCTTTGCCGCGAGATTTCTGACAAACTTTAATGTTTCCTACGCAATGGTTATTGAAAATAATGAGGTGACCGGGATGGTCTCGCTAAACGGAATGGTAGACAGGTGGATAGATTGATAAATGCATCAACCTTTCTTTAAAGAGGTTCCGGCGCGACTATCCCAAATAACGGTATCGGGGCTCGACACATGCGCCGCCTCCGCGCGCCAATGATCAAACCCTGCCTGCACATTTAGTATTCTGACGCACTCGTTCATACCCCCTGCCCCGCCAATGTGGGAATAAAATTTCCTCAGATCACCTATATAGACACCCTGTTCTGATTTATATCTATCCTGAGCTTCAGCAATATTAGCCAGCGTGGCCTCGGCCATGGCATTGTGGTTGAAAATTTCTTTTTTCAGGCTGTTGTAATCGACAAAAAAATTAACATAAGCCCAGCCCGCGAAGGGAACCAAGGCCAAAATTAATAATGTCTTTTTCCAGAACTTATGATCGAAAAGAATACCCGGAATCATGAGGGCCAAAGCCAACCACAAGGCATATTGAGAAATTTGGTCAAAAATCCCCAAAGCAGGAATTTTCTCTCCGCAGGATGTTTGCCCTAAAGCGACACCTGGAACTAAAAGCAGGATAAAAATCCACAAAATTGTTTGATTCGTTTTATTACTCATCAGACCCTGAATTCAGTTATATTGAAACTTCCCAAACCACCTGCTAGAGATAATTGGCAGTCGTTGGGTTGTATCAAATTAAAGCCCTGATTTCTAGCAGAAAAGGTAAATCCCCCCGACCCTGTGGTATTACATTTGCCCTCATGCCCGGTACGGGTACTTCGTAGAATACCCCTGCGGGGCACGAAGGCTATGGAAGAATATAACGCGGGGGAGCTTAACAGGTTCGTGAACTTTTGGAGTTTTTGACAATGAATAAAACCAGCAGGTTTGAAGATAAGGGCGATGGAACCCTGTTAGACCATGATACCGGCTTAGTGTGGTCGAGAGAAGACTCCTGGCCGGTGGCTCAGGATTGGTTGACTTTTCAGGAGGCCCTGCTATTTGTCGATGAAATGAACAAGAAAGACTATCTTGGGTACCACGACTGGCGTATTCCAGAAAGAGAAGAAATCGAAAAGATTTTTATCCCCGATAGCACCATTATGGGCCGATCCAATAGCGAACTTCATATAGACCCACTTTTCGCAACGGGTGGAGGAAACGCATCATGGTGTTTGCCTTTTGACCAACAGGCGGCGTTTTATTTTTCTTATACATCAGGCAACGCACAACAATTCGACCAGGACTATTCTCAAGGATATGTTCGTTTAGTTCGGCTTTACCCTGAAGATTAGGATGCCTCTCGCTTTCTACAAGGGATGAGCTTCGGCATTTCTTCCGGCGACGCGACCATTTGCCGGATTTCTACCCGATCCGATTCATAAGCGATAGTGGCAATTTGATATCTGTCTGTATCCACTTCATGCTGACTACCCTGGTATTGATCGAGAGCGGCTCCCAAAGCATCCCACTCCAAATACAGCAAGAATTGTTCTTCCGAACCGGTCAGTCCAAGATCCACCACCAAATCACTGAACTCCAAATGGATCACTTCGGCAACATGTTTGCCACGGCAATACTGCACAAAACCTATTCCTCCGCCAACGGATTTTTGGCAGGTTAATTTTGAGAAGTCAAAATTGACCAGACAGTCATTTTCATCCAGAATGATTGTTATTTGGGCTGTCGTGTCCTTGCAGGGCATGTCTATTGAATCTCCAAAGAAGTGACAATATTCATGCTGATATCAACAGCTGGTGCCGAATGGGTCAATGCCCCGACCGATACAAAGTCTGCCCCGGTTTGGGATATTTCATTCAAACTTTCCAGAGTGACACCGCCACTGATTTCAACTTCTGCCCGACCATCGATCAACTTAACAGAGTCACGGATCATATCAATGCTCATATTATCCAGCATGATGATGTCAACCTTTTGCTCCAAAGCCTGTTGAACCTCATCAAGGTTTTGTGTCTCGACTTCAATTTTATTTTTATTGCCCAGAGCTTCACGTACTTTCTCAACTGCCCTAAAAATACTCCCGGCGGCTTTTATATGATTGTCCTTAATCATCACCGCATCATACAGTCCAAACCTATGATTCGAGCCACCACCACAACACACAGCATATTTCTCAAAAACCCTCAGGCCGGGGGTGGTCTTACGTGTATCCAGAACCGTAACGGGATGTGCCCTCTCGACAAATTTTCCTGTAAACGTTGCAATACCGCTTAACCACTGCAATATGTTCAGTCCCGACCTCTCCCCCTCCAATAATTTTACTGCATCACAGCGAAACCTGATTATCTTGGAACCCTTTTGCACACTGTCTCCATCATGAAAAGGTTCAGAGAGAAAAATAGTTTCAGAATCCAGCTTCAGAAATAGAGCCTTAAAAATTTCCAACCCGGAAAGAATCAGGGAATCCTTAGCGATCAGCTCCGCCTCGCAAAGTTGTCCCTCCGATATAATATTTCGAGTCGTGATATCACCATTCTGGATATCTTCATCCAGAGCGGTATTGATGAGCGACTCGATATCATCAGCCGTGAGTGGTTTGTTTAGCATCGTTTTTATAGAGTTAAAATGGTATACAACAATAGTTTTTTGCTCAGGCAATTACATGCCAGTCATTTTAGCAACCTCATTGCCAAGAAGAAACACTTATGTCGGAACTTCCCAAAATCCTGAAAGCGGTTCCTCTTCCCGACAAAGACCAGAGAGACCGTTTTACTACAGCCACAGAACTATCCACCCAAAACTCCTACACGATTATCGACCCGGATAGTCAATCAACCTGGGGCTATATTTCTATTGATAATACTGAGAGAGGACCCGGCCTCGGCGGCATTCGCATGGTACCGGATCTCAGTTTGAATGAAATCAGGCGACTGGCAAGGGTTATGACCTTGAAGAACAGTGCCGCCTGTCTTCCCTACGGCGGAGCCAAGGCAGGAGTCATACTTAAATCGCACAAACTTGCTGAAGACCCTGCCCTCAGGGAGGGATTGATGGAAAGACTTGCCGAGTGCCTGTTTGAATTACCCAACTACGCCCCTGCCCCGGATATGGGAACACATGAGACAGACATCCAAATAATTCATACTAACCATTCGCACAAACTGGGAACTGAAAAACATTCGCGAGGCGGAGCGGGGAGGCCTGTAGAAAGTGGAGGCATCCCTATCGACGATTGGGAACTCACCAGCCATGGCTTGTTTTCTGCCGCCAAAGCACTTGAGTCCATGGACGAGGCATTAGACTTATCCAGGACCAGTTTCATTGTTCAGGGTTTTGGCAATGTTGGGGCTCCCATAGCTATGAAACTTCAGCAGTCGGGGGCGATATTGGTTGGAGCTTCTGACATACATGTAGCCTTATGGAATCCAAATGGATTGGATGCATACGCATTGAACAAAGTCCGCAAGCAATCTGGAGGATTAATTAACTACCCGCTTGCAGTGAACAAAAAGTTTTCACCTGACAAACTCGATTGGCTTCTTGAGGCTCCCTGCGACATTCTGATTCCATCCGCCAGACCCGATGCCATCACCGCAAAAAACGCGGACCGCATTCAATGCCGCTATATCCTGCAAGGTGCGAACACCCCCAGTAGCAAACCCATAGAGTATTATCTACACCATCGCCGTAAAATTTTATCGCTGACAGACTTTATCGTTAATGCTGGAGGGGTGATTGGATGTGCGGTTGAAAGAAACTTAATCGTTGATGATTCGTACGCGGATAAAGTAACGCAAGCTGGGGTCAGAACCTATGTAGAGAACTTGATCGACACTACCATTACCAAAAATGTTTGCGATACTTACTCACGTATGAATAATAACAGTGACACTATATTTCGCGATGCCGCCTGGGAACTAGCCTTGGAAAGATTAAAAACTCAGGAGGTATGGCTTTAGCACTTAGCTGGAATGAATTTCCTGCATGATTTTATCGCCGCCCATATCCAATAGTGTATTGCCCAACTCTTTCCCTATGGATTTGGCGTTGAGCTTGTTGCCTTTAGATTCTGTTTTATAGACTGTCTTTCCATCAAGGCTTGCGACCAGTCCCTTTAACAACATCTCCTCACCCTCAATTGTCGCAAACGCTCCAATGGGAACGTTGCAACCGCCTTCAAGCTGGGTGACAACCGCTCTTTCGGCCTCCAACGCCAGATGTGTGTCTTCATCATCCATATCGGCCAGAAGGATCTGGTTATCGACATCATGTTTTCGCGCCTCAATCCCAACAGCACCCTGCCCCATAGCCGGCAATAAAATTTCAGGACTGATAATTTCTGAAATTTTATCATCCCAGCCCATGCGGATGAGACCCGCCGCAGCAAGAATGATCGCATCCAGCCCTTCTGTTTCCAGTTTTTTTATTCGCGTATCAAGATTGCCGCGAAGGGGAACCAATTCCAAGTCTGGACGATAATGCAGTAATTGCGACATCCGTCTTAAACTGCCGGTCCCAACTTTTGCGCCTTTTGGTAGGTCATCCAGCTTGATATCATTTTTTGAAATCAAAGCATCAAAAGGATTCTCCCTCTTTGTCACCGCCGCGATACACAATGTAAAGGGGAACTTTATCGGCATGTCTTTCATGCTGTGGACGGCAAAATCGATCTCGTTCCTCAACATGGCTTCTTCGAGTTCCTTAACAAATAATCCCTTGCCACCAATTTTGGCCAACGGGACATCCTGAATCTTATCACCCGAAGTTTTTATGATGATAATTTCTACAGGAATATCAGGGTGCAGAGATTCCAATTGGCCTTTGATCCAATTAGCCTGCCACAAGGCAAGGGGACTGCCCCTGCTGCCAATCTTGATTTTTCTGAGTTCCATTAATCGTCCAAATGAAATAAGTGACGGATGGCCTTTAAATAAACATGGCCATCCTGGGATTGGGTTTTCTTCTTGAGATTGATGGTGGGTTTATGCAGAATCTTATTGACCAACGATTGCGTCAATTGATGGACGGCCTTCTGGTCGTCAGCAGAAAGATGGGTGAGAGTTTTGAGAGTTTTATCCACTTCGATTTTACGCATATCCTCAGCGCGGTTTCGCATTTCAACAATAGTGGGTACCGCATCGAGTGTGGAAAACCAGTTGTTAAATTTAGCGACCTCCTGTTGGATGATCTCCATGGCGCTTTCAGCTTCTTTCTGCCGTTCTTCCATATTCGCGTTCACCACATTTTGCAGATCATCAATGTCATACAAATAAACATTTTCCAAATCGTTCACCTCTGGGGCAATATCCCGGGGAACAGCAATGTCGATGAGGAATATGGGTTTGTTTTTTCTTTTATGAATGGCCTGCTCGATCATTTCCTTAGAGATGATAAAATTGGGCGCGGCAGTAGAAGTGATAACAATATCTGCCCGGTACAATTCTTCCTTAAAAGCTTCAAAACCCAAGGCACAGCCATTTAAGGACTGAGCAAGAGAAACGGCTCTCTCATAGGTTCTGCTAGCTACATAAACAGTTTTGACACCATAGGAAATGAGATGTTTTGCCGCAAGTTCAGCCATCTCACCGGTTCCCACCAGCATGACCGAGTGATTTTCCAAATCCTCAAAGATTTTTTTAGCCAGTTCCACAGCGGCGGAACTGATAGAAACTCCGCGTTCGGAGATTCCGGTTTCTTCCCTTACTTTTTTTGCAACATTGAAGGCTTTTTCAAATAGTTGATTCAGAACCAGACCCGTCGAACTTGAGGCACGGGCTGTGCTGTAGGCATCCTTCACTTGTCCCAGTATCTGAGCCTCCCCCAGAATCATCGAATCCAAACTCGCAGAAACCCTAAAAAGATGTTCAACCGCCTGATTGTCAGTGTAGCTATAGAAATACTCATCCAAGCTGCCCCGCGTTATGCCATGGTAGTCACAAATAAAATCTTTCAGAAGCTGAATACCCTTATCGGTATTATCAACACGAGCGTAAATTTCAACCCGATTGCAGGTCGAGAGAATGATGTTCTCGGCAATTTCAGGACAACTGACCAATTGCTCCAGAGAGGCTTCGAGCTTGACTTGATTGAAGGCAAGCTTCTCCCGGATTTCTACTGGGGTGGTCTTATGGTTGACTCCCACAAGAACAAGATTTGGTACAGTTGATATCATAAGATATGTAGAAAATAAGTGCCAATTACCGTTACAAACCCAAGAATCGCCCCTTGAGCAGCTTTTTTACCTCGCAGACCCACCATCATTCTTCCAAAAAAAACCAGGCTATAGATCAGCCAGGTCGCTACTAAGGGTAAGGTGCGGGTCAGATCCCATGAGAAAAACGGCAGGTTCATTTGCGTATTCCAAATGGACCCGGTCATAAAGCCCAAGGTAAATAATGGAAACCCTATCATTATCACCTTAAAGTTCAAATCGTCCAGAACTTCAAGAGACGGCATCCTGAAATACATGATACCCAGCTTTTTTGATTTTACCTGATGTTCCTGAATTAAATACATGATTCCGGCGGCAAATGCGATTGAAAATGCCGCATAACCCATGATCGATAAGGTCCGGTGCATGGTGAGCCAGAAGCGCACCTCCTCCGATTCCGGCACCACCGCAGCATCTTTCGAAAGAAAGGCCGAAAACAACAAAACAATAAAAACCAGAGGGATGACAAAAGCCCCTAGATCCTTAATTTTATATTTCCACTCGGTCAAAAAATAAACCACCACCATCAACCAGGCCAGAAACAACGCCACTTCAAAGGACGTGGTGTAAGGCCCATGACCTGTCTGGCTTGAGCGAATACCTATAGTGACTGTCTGGCAAAGCAGACCAAATGCCACCGTCCACCCGGCAATGGTCGAAACAAGAGGCCTCCTGTACGCCAGATAAACGAAATAGGCCAAAGAGGCCATGAGATAACTCAATAAAGACAGATTAAACGAAATTTTATCCATGGCCGACCGCAGGTGCAGAATACAGCTATTATAAATAGTTTGAAACGTATCGTAACATTTTGTTTTAACGTATTCAACCAGCGTGACGCTGGACCCAACTAGCAAGGCTCCCTAGTGACGAAAAAGCTTGTTATTGGCAGGAAAACTCTGTTATCGGCTCCACGCCAGTGAATGCTTGCCAGGAAGTAAACGGACGCAATAGATAGGAAATTATAAATATAAATTAGCGTACAAAACAGAATAAAAAAGGACTCCGGCTGACAACCGGAGCCCCTTAATAAAGAAGTTTAATCTTAACCGTTAAACTGGCTGACAATATCCTGCAGTTCTGCCGCCAGTTTTGAAAGTTCACTTGCCGCACTTTGCGTGTTTGCGGCACCTTCAGTGGTGCTGTGAGCGGCTTGAGCTACACCGGCAATGTTCTCGACGATCTCCTGAGACCCTCTTGACGCATCCGTAACATTTCGGGTGATCTCGTTGGTGGTAGCCGACTGCTCTTCCACCGCGCTGGCAATGGTGT
>JACNKA010000106.1 GCA_014382285.1 Nitrospinota bacterium
GCCGAGAAGAAGCATCATAGAATCAAAAAGTTGATTAACGGTCCGGGTTTCGAGATATACGGAATTAGTATCGATGCGCGGCGGAACCGTGACGAGTTTGGCGTTGATGCTGTCTCCCTTTCCTTTACTGCCATGGCATTGGGTGCAGTGCCTTTGATATGTCTGCCGGGTATTTTCTGTTACCCGAACGGGTTCAGGTTGCGGGGTTTGCGGGGTGGTTTTCCTGACCTCCTGCTCTGTGGGGGGGGTAATTGCCGGCGCGGCCTGTTCACTTTGTCCACAGGCGGTGACCAGAATTGTCAGGAGTATTAGTCCGGCGAGTAAATGTTTGCGATTTGTCATCATCGGATTATTTTATATTTTCTTTTTTCAGCGTCATGAGAAACCGGGTGAATTGGTCCAGAGTGGTTGGGTCCATTTTATATCGTGGCATACGCCCCTTTACCTTGTAAGTTCCCGGACTTTTCAACCAGTCTGCTATCCAGTCGGCTTGCAGTCGGTTCCCGGCGTTGACCAGAGACGGACCGGATATACCGCCACGGATTTTTCCTGCAAGGTTTAAACTTTGATGGCAGGAGATACAGCCGAATGTCCGCTCAAATTGATATTTGATTTTGGCGCGTAGCCCCTTCGATAGAGGTTCCGAAGCAACCGCTGCCGGCTCGGAAATTTTCAAACCCATCAGGTTCTCCGTCAAGGCATTGGCATCCTCTTCTGTAAAAGAAGGGTGAGGCGGAAGATTTTTTGCTTGTAAAAACTCAGGGCCGGTGATGAATCCGGCAGGTCGAATGACCTCAGGGTTTTTCAGGAACTGCTTCAACCATTCCGCTTGAAACTTATTGCCGGCGTAATGCAGGGCCGGTGCGGTGAAGCTGTTTTCCGTTTCTTCAGCGTTCAACCGGTGGCAGGAACCGCAGCCCTTTTCATCCAATACTCCTGCACTGGCATGGGTTGAAAGCAGGAGCCCGCTTAATATAAGAGTTGCCCAGGTTTTCATGGTGTGGGTGGTGGTTCATCACCCACACCGTCAAAGGGTTCATCATCCTGAAAAAGGTTATATAAAAACTCTGTGATTTTCTTTTGCTGTGTGGGTTCCGGGGTCCCTGGCTCTATGACACCCAATTCCTGCTGAACTGCTTCCTGTTGCGTTGGCGGGATTTCAGCCGCAGGAATTTCCGGTTCAACTTCTACAAACTGGTTTTTCCTCGCATCGTAATAAAGATCATTTTTTAATGGCGGTGGCCCCATTGTGTTTTCCCTCTCAAGATGCCTGGTGTCATAAGGAAATTCCTGACGGGAAAGCAGGCGCGGAAAACTCAATTCGCGCAAGTTCAGGAAGCGGAGCGAACGGTAGCGGTCTGTCGTTTCCTGTAGAGCAGAAATTTCTTCCGCGTTGAGAAAACGAATTTCATCACCGGGAAAAGTTGTTTGCAGAGGTTCCCCCTTTAGCGTTACTCCCTGCTTGAGCTGGAACTGCGGCAGAACCTGATTGTTGAAGCGCAATTCATCAAAAAATGTAGGCGCGTTTTTAATGTTCTGCCGTAGCGGGTCGCCCAACCCTGCGGATAATTCATTTTGGTGGCAGGATTCACAACTGCGAACCGTCTTGCGAATCGTGTGCGGGGAATAGGCAGTCCAGATCAGGCCCGCTCCTCCATCCAGCGTCAATGGGGGTTCGGCACGTTTTGTCGGAAGCCCAAGCGGACTGGTTTGGTCGGTGATGAAATACTGATAACGTGGTTTGAGTATCGAATATTTCCCGCGATTATTTTTCCCCAATATCATGTCCGACCATCCTGCATCGGTAAATACGGACCACCAGAACCCCGGCAGACGGTCGCCATCAATGCGGCCAGGAAGAGATTTTGCGGAGAGCCAGTTGATCATCCCCTGAGGGGCAGGTTTGTTTTCTAAGAGTAGCTCCTGCATGTCCGGATCGGTCAGGTTCCAGTCCTTCCATTTTTCCGGGGCGAACGTATTTTCGCGAATGAGATGCATTCCCCATTCCCCCGCCGACCACCTGGCATGGCAGGCCGAACACTCCACCTCATCCATATGTTTTGGGATCTGGTGGGCGATGGACGGTTCAATATTTTTCAGAAGAGGAATGGTGTGTTTCTTGCCCGTTACTTTAGAAATTAAAATCCACCGGTCTTTCTCCTGCTTGATATGTGTCATGGGAGAGGAGGCGGAATTTATCAGGATCGTGTCTCCCGAACGGATTTTTCTTTTCAGGTTGGGATTCAAATCAGCTTTCTTCAACAGTTGTTTGGTTCTGGGGTCCGATTCGATCAACAATAAACCTTCGGGTGGTTTCGAGCGGGTTCCGTGGCAATCAGTGCAGCGTATTTGAACCGCTGAACGCAGGCCTTTTGGTTCAACTTCCGGTTTCATTTCGTCGCCAATGTGACAGTCGATGCAATGCATGCCTTTTTCGCGGTGGATATCGGGCACCAGGAACTTATGTTCCTTTCCATAGAGAACCGGTTTTTCATCGCTGATAGATTTTGGAACAGAGCGGGGCCGGGCAGGCTTGGCAAACAAACCTTCGAACTCTTCCCCGACGCCATTATTGTTGTGACAATGCTCACACTGCAGGCTGGGTATGGCGGTGGTGAATTTGTGCAGCAGGGGATAGCCCCGGCGATTGCTCATGGATTTGCTGGCAAATTTTCTCTCAAACCGGTTTTGTCCTTTTTCTTTTTCCTGCAAAGCTTGAATGGCTCGGTCATGCGATAAAGAAATTCCATCATTGGTGTAGACCATATGGCAGGCTGAACACCCGGTTGCACGGTAATCTCCTGGCCGGTGTGGGCCGGGCGCATCCAGATGGCATCTCAGACATTTGGTTTTGAGGAACCCGTCCACTTCATGCCCGTCACCCGATGGTGGGTAGGGTTGCTCCTGCTCTCCGGGATACAGGGAATAGGGCAGTTCGTCAGCGGGTTGCGCACCCCATCCAAAACGGGTGATGTTGATCATGCGTTTGGCGGTGGCCATCACAGATCGGCTAATTTTATTAACGTGGTTTTCATGGCATTTGCCGCAAAACCTGGGTGCGTTCTCCATCGAAGAGGGATTCGCCACCAGACCTCTATGGGCTTTTGGCAGGGACTTGGCTCGGCGGTTTCCGCCATGGCATCGAACGCAGGACATCTTGTGGTTGGAACTGATTTGTTCGATACCTTGATGGCAGTTGTAGCACCCGCCTCTTTTTTCCAGATATTGAATTTTACCGAAAACCGCGTCTATGGAAAAACCTGATTCACGGTAGAACCGCTCAACAAATTTTTCGGAATCACCATAGTTCTGAAACTGAACTCCATCCAGAGTGGTTCCGGGTTTTAAAATATTTTCCGAATTTCCCTGAAAACCTCGAACCCGGTAGAAGGGGTCGTTGAAATCGGCGGCGTCAAAATCTTTTTTTGAGAGTGCCTCAGGCACTTGCACCATGGTCTTGGACTCAACCCTCGACGGGGCACCACTGTCAACCTCCGACTCCACTATCTCTTCGGTTGGAGGTTTAGCATTGCTATCGGGTTGAATGAAAAGGTCGAGCAACCCTGGCGGATTGTTTTCAGCTGGCGGGGTCTCTTCACGCTCATCGCTGTTGAAAAACCCGAAGGGGCTTTTGTTTTCCAAGCCCTGGCCTGAAGACAGAAAAGGAAAGGACCAAAAACTTCCTGCCAAAACCAGCAGGGCTGAAACTTTAAAGAAACGGTTCATTCCGGGGATTGCCTCAAGTTCAATATTTTTTCCCGTAATCGACGGTGATCCATTGTACGCGCAAAGGCATAACTTTGATTGATGTCCTGATAAACCGGGTCATTATAACGGTCGTGACAGGGTATGCAGTTTCCAACTCTTAAAATACGAATTATTTCTTCCTGATTAAAGGTCCGGGCTTTTGGCTGATCGGTTCCCGCAAGAGGCTCTCCCCGCATTGACATTTTAGCTTGCGGGTCAAACTGTGAGGACTTCAATATTTTATCCGTACGGTTCAGGGGGTCGACAAAATCACCTTTTCCAGTGGAACTTTTTCCTATTTTGAGATCGCCTGCTCCTAATCCTAAAGTTTCAGGAGACAAATGGCAACTGGTGCATGAGCGAGCCTGTTTTTGTATGGAATGCGGATTCAGCGCATAAGCCAGATTAGAGCCGGAAGTGCCATGCGGATTTGTGAAAGCCCACTGTCGATAATGGCCCTGCTCATCCCCCATTCGTCCTAGAACGGGAATCTGTTTGCCTCTCTCATCAATAACAGTCAGATGCCTCTCCGGCTGGGTCAGCATGGGGGCTACCTTGCCGCGAGGCCCGATCATCAACGCCGGTTCCCCTATATCGAGGGAATGGTTTTCCGGGGCAGGTGCCTGATCCGGCCCGATGCTCTGATGACATCCCGGACAACGCACCACCCAGCGCGCGTGGCAAGCTGAACATTCCAGACGGGACTGGTGTTGGGGAATGGAGTGGGCATCGAGGTAATCTTTCACCAATGGAACTTCATGAACCTTGCCCGTTTGTTTGCCGATGGCGACGATGAGTCCATCCTGAACTTTTACATTGCTCATCTTCCGGCTATGTGCCGAAACCGCCATCCAGTCCTCCACCTTGTTCGCACCGCCTTTATAATGTTTGCTGATCCTGATTGCCGGGTCGCCGGGCTCGGTAATCTGTGAAATGGAAGGGTAGGCCAGGCTGTCTCCATGACAAGTCTCACAACGAACCTCTACTGCTTCATGTTGTTTGGAATAAAGATTTCCATCTCCCATGATATCAAATTGTGTATGGCAATCCGTGCAATCCATTCCTCTGGCTGTGTGCACATCCTTCATGGCTTTACCTTTTCCGGGAAATAAGGAAAAATTCTCAGCCGCGTCCACAACGGGTTTTTCGAATATGGTATTTTGGATTGCCTCAGGGGCGTCAACGGTTGCTGGCACTTCGACTTGATCGGTTGGCTTAATTTCTTCCGGGATGTCCAACTCCTCGTGAGGTTCGGTGCCTATGGATTGCAAGGCAAACGCCCGGTGGCACTGGACACAAGTGGCACGTGCAGGAATGGCGCGGATTTTATGGAACCGGGCGTGGCCCGGTTCAGTACGAGAGACCGTGGGGTCGTTGCCTTCATAGAGCCCGCTGGCAGAATATTCAAAATGACAGGAGGCACAACCTTGCGAACGATACTTGCCCTTGGCCGGCGGCGAATCGAGATGGCATTGAAAACATTTTTTCCGCAAAAGGTGGTCTGCCGGATGTTGGGATACGGGAACCAACGTCCTCTGATTCAAAATAGATTCGGGAATCGTTGCAGAAGAAAAGAAGGGCAGTTTTTCCAGTTTTTCCAAAGCACCCTGATTTTTTGGAATGGATCCATCCGTGTCGGCAACGTCAAGAGTGCCATAGCGCGCTGTCTTCCGACTCTGGCCTGCCCATTGGTATCTAAATCCTGAGATCACACCTGCCATCGTGTTCATCATGGATTTCTTGACACGGTTGACATGGTTTCTATCTTCATCGGTGTGGCCCGCATGGCAATACAACTGCCCGCAAGATCGTTCGACCACACTCAGGTTTGAAGGGTTGCGTTTTCCCGTTCCTGCCGCAGGATCATAAATTAAAGTTGCGTGCGCCTGGTCCTTGTCCACCGATTCAGGTTCGCCGCCGTGGCAGACGGAACAGCCGAACTCAGGCGGATGGGAAGGGCTGACATTGGCGATGCCATCGTGGCAGGTGAGGCACCGTTCCACCGGTCGGTCCCGGTATCCAGAAACTTTAACCCAGGGGTAGTCCGGCAAGGTCGCGGTGATACGAACTTCTTTAATATGCGGTTTTGTTGTGTTGTTCTCAGGTGACTGAACAGAGGGCGACTGGAGGAAACGCTCCTGCCAGAACGTCCAGTCCTTTTCCCCGGCAAAAACGGAACAGATCCCTGAAAAGGCCAGCAAAAAAACTACAAGTCCCTTGAAAAATTTCAACACAGTTTGATGGGCGAAGGCAATAAGGGTGAAGTTAAAAAAGTACAATTAAAAATGCTCAGATCAATCATAAACCAGAGTCACCCGTTCAAGAAAGTCTGAAAGTTCGGCCAGACTGTTTTTAATCTGATCGAGGTCTTTTAGTCTTGCGCCTTCCTCAATAGCTGCGCCGACTTTGCTGATAGGCATGAACCCGTAACCACCGCCAGAGCCTCGCATCGAGTGACCGAGCATGCGGATTTTATTGAAATCAGCGGTCTTCAGCGACTCGGTAATGATTTTTATATCTTTATGGCGATTTTGCAGATATCCGGGTATCAGGTCGCTAAGGTCCGGGTCAACATGGGCGATGATTTTTTCTACCGGTTTCTTCATGTCAGACATGTTAGAGGGTTGGAGCTTTTATTTCAAGCCACTTGGCATGGGAGACGGTGGTTTTCGCTCGGTGTTATCGGTGTGCGGGCTGGAAATTAAATTCCCGTTGTTGCGAGCCGCAAAGCGGCTCCAGGTTCAGGGCTGCTGTCATTCCAAGGTCTACGAATCGGCGGGTGACAAGAAAGGTGTACAGGGGGTATAATCGGAGTTCCAAAAAATTAGATGGTGATGAAATGGGCTTCAATTGCAAGATGGGCAAGATCATCGAGAACGTTGGGGAAGAGGAAGCGCAGAAAATCCTTGGCCAGATCGATCCGGCGTTTCCCCAATTAAAAGCAACCCCTCACCTAACCTCTCCCCATGAGGGGAGAGGAATTATATTTGCTCCCCGCCCTTCATAGGGAGGGGCTGGGGGAGGGTTGGCTTTCCACCGCCCCCACGCCAACCAGTGAGAAACTAAAGACCATCCAACATGGCAGAAAGAAACCTGGCAAATGAACTGCAAAAACACATAGCAGAACAAGCCAAAAAAGAACATGAAGAAGCTGAGAAAAAACGTTGGGATAAATATTTAGAAGTTTGCTCCAGTACCTACGATAAAGCCTCGGCCTACAATAAGCTGGTAGTGGGTGTGGGGTATCTCGGGTTTTTTATTTTTTGGAGAAACCTTCACACAGATCTGGCGTTATGGGAAAAGGTGGGCTCTGCAACTTTATTGCTCATTTCTGCGGTGATCTACATAATTACCGAAGTTTTTACTATGCAACAGAGAAACTCGGATCAAGCCGGACTCAATGAAATATTCAATTGTCCGGTTGCCGAATTCCAGCAAAAATCGGATGAATACCATAAAGCCATTAATGAGAGAGAGGTAAAGTATCGGCCTGTATGGATTAGGGTTCAAAATATCACCTTATATTTTGGAGTCGCAGGTGGAGCCGTTATGCTTTATGGTTTTGTGAGAATACTTGCCACCATTGCCTGATAGACTGTTTCCCCTGAAAATCAACCTCTGGATTGCCGCGCCGCTTTGCGGCTCGCAATGACGCCTCAATTATAAAGGGATCAAATCTCACCTTAACTACAACTTCAACCCTGAGCTTATCGAAGGATCTCGGGGTTACGCAAAGGTCTCCTGACTAAAGAAGACATAACTGTTTACATGATTCGCCTAAAGAAAAAGGCGTTATGAGAAAACTCATAACGCCTTGAAAAATTGTGCCTGATGAGACGGGTGCTGCCGTTTAGTAAATCGGGTTATGGAAATAGTACAGAGCATCGTCTCCGGGGTTTATGCTGTAATCGGGCAGGCTGGAGCAATGCTCGAGTGATATCTTCCAGTTTGTGCCTTCCCGGGTAAAGGTGTAATTGCAGACGCTGTGTTGTCTCTCATCAGTATCCGTCGATTTGGAGGTGATGCTGATGATTTCATCGACCAGAAGATAGCTGATGTCTTTGCCTACTTTTCCTGTGAGAACCTGCCGTTGAACCTTGCATTCCATATCCCTGAAATCGGACATCATTTGCTGGAAGTCCTTAATCCTGTTTTCCAGCAAGGCGCGTTTATCATCGACCATGATGACCAGGTCTTTAGAGTAAAACTGCGAAAGCTTTTCGGGTTGGCTGCAGGCTATCCCGTCAATTTTTTTGAGGATTCCGGCGAGTCCATCAGTTTCGGCTGCGAAAGCTTGACTGCTGAATGCGAGGGAAAGTATAAAAATAAAACCTGTCACGAAGTTGGGTTTTTGCATTGAAAATCTCCGAAAAATATAAATTTAAGAACTTCTTAACGAATGTTCTCGGCCTTTTTAAAGGAGGCCGTTACATAAGTCGTTATTGCAAATAGCTTGTTACCATCGGCAGCAATTCTATTAGCCTTGACGGGTCTTGCATATTAGCCCTGCACCTGCTGGGGGCTATGGAAAATTTTGTAGAAAAATTTCTACGGTTTCCCCATCCTGAGCCCAGCCGAAAGTTCCTGTTCCGGCAAAAGTGGTGATGATTCCGTTGGTGTCCACTTTACGGATCAGGCTATTCCCCATATCAGAAATATACAAATTGCCTTTTGAGTCGAAAGTGATGGCCGCAGGGCTCTTGAGCATGGCTTTGGTGGCTGGGCCTCCATCGCCAAAATAGCCTTGATGTCCATTCCCCGCAACGGTCACAATCCTTCCATCTTTGGTGATTTTTCTTACGGTAAAGGAGTTCATGCCAACGATATGCAGTTCTCCTGCCGGACTCACAGCCAGGTAATCCATATTACGAATTCCCGCTTTCAACGCCGGGCCACCATCTCCTGAGTTTTCATGGTTGCCATTGCCAGCGACCGTGGTGACAATGCCCTTGGTGTCTATTTTGCGGATCATGTTATTGGCACCATCGGCGATATACAGGTTGCCCTGCTTGTCGGTAGCCAGAGAGCTGGGGTCGCGGAACGCAGCTTCACTGGCCGGGCCGCCATCTCCATAGTGGGCTGACTCCCCGGTGCCGGCGATGGTTGTGATGTTTCCTTTTGCGTCCACTTTGCGGATTTGATGATTGAGCCGGTCGGAAATAAACATATTCCCTTTATGGTCAAAGGCGATATCTGAAAATGTAGTGATGATCGCCAGTTCCCCGGTTTGTACCCGGCCTTTGTATTTGCTTTTAGCGATGGACTCCAGATAGTGCTTATCTACCGTCCCCAGAACTTTTCGCATGATGTTATTTTCATCTATTTTGCGAATAACACTGGTAAACCCGCTTGGGCTGACGATGAACATTTCGCCCTTCTTGTTCAACTTCAGAATAGTTGCTCCGTAAATGGATGCTTTCATAGCAGGCAGATCATCGCCGATATTTCCTCGTATTCCGTTTCCGGCAATAGTCTGAATGATCCCATCGGGTGAAATCCGGCGGATGCGGTAGTGACCCTTATCGGAAACCAGTAGATTGTCGTCTTTATCCACAACGAGTCCGTGAGGAAAGCTTAATGTAGCGCCGGTAGCCGGGCCGCCATCGCCAGCGAACTTCTTGATTCCATTTCCGGCAACAGTTTTAACACTGCCACGGCGCGGGTCAATCTGGCGAATGCGGTAATGCGACCGGTCAATAACCAGCAGGTTGTCATCCGCATCCAAAGCAACCCCGAAAGGCAGATATAAGCTGGTTTCGCGGGCCACTTCAGAATCACCGTTGTAATCCTGTTGCCCGGTTCCTACCACGGTTCGGATCATCCCCTGAGTGTCGACCGAGCGAATACGGTTATTGTTTCGGTCAGCGATGTAGAGGATGCCGTTTTTGTCGACCGCCACGCCGGTGGGTCCTGCGATACTGGCGCGGTAAGCGGGGCCGTTATCCCCCATGAAAAAGAAGCTGCCATCGCCTGCGACAGTATGGATGATTCCTTGCGGATTAACCCTTCTAACCCGATTGTTTCCTCGGTCAGCGATGTAGAGGTTGCCCTTTTTATCCAGAGCCAGCCCGAAAGGTCGAGACAGTTGTGCTTTGGTAGCAGGGCCGGAATCGCCTTTAAATCCGTCAACGCCATTGCCTGCGATTGTGGAGATAATTCCTTTGCTGTTCACAACGCGGATTCGGTCGTTGGAGCGATCGGAAATATAAATATTTCCTTTACCATCAGTCACAATTCCGGAAGGAAGGTTGAGCATGGCCTCGGTGGCTTTTCCGCCGTCACCGCTGAACCCTGCTGTGCCATTGCCTGCGATTGTGCTGATAGTGCCGCGTGTGTCTACCTTCCGAACCCGGTGGTTATCCCGGTCGGCGATATAGAGGTTACCTTTTGTATCGAAGGTCAAACCAGCGGGTATTTTTAACTTTGCGTCGGTGGCTTTGCCACCATCGCCGCTGTACCCGAATTCGCCGGTACCGGCAATGCGGGTCATATTCCCCTGGGTATCTATACGGCTGATGATGTTGTTATCGCGCATAGAGATATAAATATTACCTTTTCTGTCAACGGCGATTCCATCGACAAGTGAAATTTCAGTTTCAGTGGCCTTGACTGTTGTTGCTAATGCAGGGAGGGCAGAAAGCACCATCCACAACAAAATATTCATAGTAATCAAAGCTTTAAGATTTGCTTTAAGATTTTTTTTCAGCATGTTTAAACCTCAGTGTGGACGAAAAGCGCCAGGATACCCTCATTCTCACCCCAAAAAATTCTGAAAAAAATAATGACGGGGGGTATTGGAATTTATGCCCTTTTTGCTGTCGGGAAAAACCCGGTTTCAAGAATGACTTCGCCTTTCCCCGTTCAATATGAACTGGTAGGGACGAAGCTTTATGTTGCTATATATGTTGCTATAAACGGGTGATTATACTGTGACGCAAGATGATGTCAATTGCAAAAAATTGAAGTTAAACAGTATCTTTTTGGGCTTAATTGGGTAAAAATGTTATGATTCCAGCTATTAATTTTACCATGCCGTCTATATATGGAAACTATTTTAATTTTTCCGGCCCAGTGGTATCCCACTCAGCCTTATCTAAGCACGCCCTACCTGACCGCCTATTTGCGAGCCAAAGGGTGGGGGGTGGATCAAAGAGATTTCAATATAGCGTCCTACGATAATTTTTTGTCTGCGCCTCTTTTGCAGAAGGCTGAAAGTCTGATGGCCGAGAGACTGCAAGCTCTCAAAAACCAGAGCTCACTGTCGATCAAGGAGAAGTCCCATCTGGATGTTTTAGCGATGGGATTAAAATTTTCCGAACGTATCATTTCAGGAGTCGAAGAGGCCAAGTCTGTTCTTAGAACTCCGGAACGATTTTTCGATTTTCCATCATATCAACAGGCAGATATGGTGATCAAGTCGGCTTTGAAACTGGTTTCCGATGCGCACGCTCCGGCAGTTTTGAGTTTGTCGACTTTTGAAAGCGGCACCCGCGCCGAAGAATCCACCCGCAGGGCGCATGAGGCTACTCGAGACAAAGAGACCAACCCCTTCATTCATTTATATGAAAACGTTTTGATTCCCGGTGAAAACTGGTCAAATTATGACGTTGTGGGTATTTCTATTATTGGCATCTCGCAGATCATTCCCGGGCTGACTTTAGCCCGGTTACTCAAGGGAAAATTTCCGCACCTGCATATCACCCTCGGGGGTCCCATATTCAGCGTTAACGCTGGACAGTTGCTCGGTCACCCGGAATTTTTTGATGATTTCTGCCATAGCATTGTCACTTTTGAAGGGGAAGAACCCCTGCATAGACTGCTCACCGCACTTAAAGCCGGGGATGCGTTATCGACCGTGCCCAACCTGTTGCATCTGGATGGACGGGAAGTGGTGCACAATAAGGAACGTGTGGAACTGCGGTTCGAAGAACTTCCCGGCCCGACCTTTGACGGCCTGCCGATGCATGACTACCTGTCGCCATACCCGATCATCCCCGTTTTACAAAGCCGGGGTTGTTATTGGGGCAAGTGTACTTTCTGCACGCATAGTTTTGTTTATGGGCACCGCTACGGCAAACAGAAAACCCATGGCATGGTGGACGAGTTGGAAGCGTTGATGAAAAAATATAATACGAAATATTTCACCTTTTCCGATGAGGCGGTTTCGCCGCATTCGCTCAACGATGTGTCGGAACTGATGATCGAGCGCGGAGTAGAAATTCGCTCCCTGGCATTATTGAAATTCGAAAAGGTGATGGACGAAAAGTTGTTCACCAAAATGAAAAAGGCCGGTTTCATTTTTCTGATGTTCGGGCTGGAAAGCGCCAACGACCGGGTGCTGGCACTCATCGACAAGGGCACCACCAAAGAAGTGGAGCGGGACGTTTTAATGAAGAGCCACAAGGCGGGTATCTGGAACCATTCGTTCCTGTTTTTCGGGTTCCCCACCGAAACCCGTCCCGAAGCTCAGGAGACCATCGACTTTCTTCACGATAACCTCGACTCCATCCATTCGTTCGGGCCGGGAGTGTTTCTGCTGAATCGAGATTCCAGTTGCTACCAGTATCCAGAAAAGTTTTCCATCGAACGCATCATCGAAGATCCGGAAAGAAATATTGCCATGAATCTGGACTTTGTCGCCAATGAAGGCATGTCTCGCGATGAAGCCGGGGAAATGAACAGCAAATGCATCAGCATGGCGGAAGAGTTTTTTCAGTCCCTGCACTTATGGGGCACTCTGCCACGCGAACATTTTTTGTTGTACCTCGACAAGTTTGGCAAAGAGGCATTGAACGGCAAACAGCCCCCGGCAGAAGAGGAAGAGCAGGTTCTTTGTAGAGCTTGACCACTACGTGGCAAGAAAATGGAGATGCTTCTACCCCTTCGGGGCACGAAAGCTAATGAAGAAATATCACGGCAGCTCAGCATGACAGTGGTAGTCTGGATATGGCATGAGTATTTTCAGAAGAAGGTGGAATATTATCTAACCACCCTCACCTCAATCCTCTCCCCTCAAGGGAGAGGAAGCATAAAGTTCCTTCTCCCCTGGAGGGAGAAGGTTAGGATGAGGGGGTTTCCATAAGGATGAAATCCATTCCTCTCTTATTTGCTCATGCAATATGAGGATTAGTCTGGAATTTTTTTATGATTGGAAGACCACATTGAAATGAAATCATTACTCATATTTCCGCCAGACTGGTTACCTTCCGAACCTTACCTGAGCTTGCCATCACTGGCGGCGGTCTTGCGCCCGGCAGGGCATGAGGTTTCGCAACTGGATGTCAATGTCGAGATGTATGACCTGTTTTTCAGCACCCGGTTTCTCGAACATGTTTCCCAACGCATTGCCAGTGAGCTGCGCTACCTTCAGGAAGTCTCAGAGAAACGCGAACTCGATGAAGAAGAACAGGAGTTGATGCAACGACTGCTCACCTGCACCCCGGAAATGTTTCAACAGTTTTCTACCGATGTCGAACGGGCCAAAGAAGTCCTGCGCGGCAAAGCATTTTACGATATCGACCAGTTGGAGTGGGCCACGAACTGCCTGCACCAGATCATGGCGTTAATTTCACTCGGTTATTACCCGGCGCAAATCTGCTTCCCGCCCATTGAGACCGATATCGTCTACAAACCGTTCATGTCCACAGAAATTCTCGAAGCGGTCGATGACGACCAGATCAATATCTACCGCGATGTTTATCGCATGTTGATCCGTCCGGTGATGGAACGCGACCGCCCGATGATGGTCGGCATCTCAGTGGTGCAACAAAAACAACTCATCGCTACCTTCACCTTCTGCAAAATGATTAAAGAAGAGTTCCCGGGAACGCATATCACCCTGGGCGGCAACATCATCACCCGCATCCGCGATACCCTGCCAGAAATGTCCGGTCTGTGGGAGTGGTTCGACACCGCAGTGGTTTATGAAGGCGAGTCGGCCTACCTGAAATTAACGGAAGCGGTGAAAAGCGGTGGCGATTTATCTGAATTGGCCAACCTCATCTTTAAAGACGAGAGTGGCATTCACACCAGCAAAGAAGTCTGTTCCGAAGCTCTGGCCGAACTGCCGCCACCCGATTTTGACGGACTGCCGCTCGACAAATATTTTGTGCCCAATCTCATCCTGCCCTATCTCGCAACACGCGGGTGCTATTGGGGGCGTTGCACCTTCTGCGACCATTTTCAAGGTTATGTGGAAGGCTTTCGCACGAAACAGGTAGACCAGATCATCGGGGAGATCAAACATCTCAAAGAAAAATACGGCACGCGGTTTTTCCATTTCACCGATGAGTCCTATCCCCCGGCTCTGTTCCAAAAACTATCGCGCCGGTTGATCGACGATAAACTCGATATCGCGTGGACCACGCATATGCGGTTTGAAGAATCCCTGCTGGAAGAACAGGTCTGGAAAGATGTGGCAGAATCGGGTTGCAAATATCTACACTTCGGTTACGAGTCGGGCAACCAACGTGTCCTCAAACTCATGGATAAAGCCACCAAACTCGATGCCATCGAAACCAACCTGCGCATGTCGTCCGAAGCGGGTATCTGGAATCACTTAATGGGCTTCTTTGGCTTCCCCGGTGAAACCTCGGCCGAAGCTGACGACAGCAAAGCCTTCGTTGAAAAAAATGCAGCTCACATCCATTCACTCGGGTTCATGACCTTCGTGTTGGGTAAGTACAGCCCCATAGCGTTTGAGCCGGAGAAATACGGCATCACCTATTACAAAAACCCGGAATGGGATCTTGCGCTCGACTACTACTTCACCACCAAAGACGGGCTCAGCATTCAGGATGCCATGGATGTGTTCGATGCGTTCGAACGCAACCACAACACAAAATGGGACCTTCGCACCTGCGTCCGCGAATACATCTTCCTCTACATAGATAAATACGGCTCCAATAATCTCCCGCAACTCGAAGTCACCGAAGCACAACGCCAACAAATGCAACACACCGCCATCGGCATGGTCTAACTGCTAGGCGCAGGGCCCGCTCTGCATTACCCGTCAAGCTAGCAGAGCACTCAAGCGCAATACCTTAATATTTCTTCCTGACAAAAGAGGCGTGATATTTTCATATCCCCTCCCTTCATAGGGAGGGGGCTGGGGAGGGTTGGCTTTTTCTTTGTTGGTTTTGGGGTTGGCTGTCATGCTGAGCCTGTCGAAGCATCTCGCCTGAAGATTTTTCCTGAATTTTTGTGCTTCACATGGGTATAATTATGAAATGAACCAAGAAGAATCTTCCCATACTGGTCACCAAACTGCCCGCATGAAAAAAGAACACTTTTTTAAAGAGTTTCCAGGGGAGTTAAATCGACTTTTTAAAAAGTATTTTTTGATAGTGTTGGTGGTGTTGACGATTATAGTGTTCTTCTCTCTAGTAGCCAGTATCGTGCTAGTTTTTACGGTTTCCTCCGAGGAGTCCTTCAAATTTCTCCCTCCCCTTGTCTTGAGCGCAGCTTCATTGATCGCCATACTTGCTTATTGGAGGGAGCACAACAAAACAGACTTGGAAAACAAACGGTCAAGATCTGAGTTTTTCTTGCGACGGGCATCAGATGGACTCACGGCAGTATATGACTTATTGAAAGACCAAAATAATGATCGGGTTATTTGGATCCGTGCCGCAAGAACATTACTCGAAGCCAGGAAACTTTCAGAAGAGATAGAGTTGGAAGAGTATCAGCGTGCATACCATATTAAAGAGCAGCAGGTTAGGAATGACCTCTATTTGGCTCTCAGAGTGTATGATTCTAAGACAGATAGTTTCCAACCTTTACCACCTCAATTCTTCTTTGGAGGAAAAAACTGGAAGACTGATGAGAGGTCTCTTGATGAACTCGCAATTGAGGCATCGCCGCCAATGGAAGCTTACAGAGCAAGCATCAATGAAGTTCTACCAGAACCTCCTTTAGGTCCGCTTTCCGAGGAAAGTGTTTGTGCAATATTCGACTTTCTAGAATATCCAGAGGATTTAAAAGATCCTCTTAAAGAGGTTAAACTTTGGAGCGGGGACTGGCATGTCTTCGGCACAAGGGTTGGCGCAGCAAGATATATTTATCATCGACGGACTAGCTATGTTGTGGGAGGTGAACTCTTTGATCGCAAGACTGAGAATGGCTCATCTGAAGATGAAGGAGGCTAGTTTTTTAAGCCGAGATAAATCTTGTTAGCAGAGAAAGTCATTGCTAGTTGGCCCCACGCCGAGTGGAAAAAAAGGCCCGGTCAATTTGACCGGGCCTTTTCTGTGTGACTATTTTTACGAATTAGGGATTCGTATGCGCTACAGGATACGCGGTTCCTTTTCGGTCATTAACGAAACCATTTGCAACGGGGTTTGCGCCCAGGGTCAAGACGCCGCAAACATGCGGAGCCGCCATGGAGGTTCCCGACTTGGTCGTCACGCCGCCGCCCTTTTTGGTTGAAAGGATGTTGACGCCCGGTGCAACAAAGTCTACCGGGGGAATGCCATAATTTGAAAAGGAAGCAAATGTGTTGGTGCTGTCAATGGCAGAGACGGTATAAACATTAGCGTGCTCGACATCGGCAGGTTCGAAATTATTGATGAGCAGACCGTTCTCAACGACTGTCATATCCAGCCCGTCATTTCCTGCGGCGATGGCAAACTTAACTCCTGAATCTGCCGCACTTAAAATAGCATTGTGCAAAGACTCAATATGCCCCGCTACACCCAAGCTGAGGTTGGCGCATTCTCCGGGGGTGGCATTGGCACTTACGTAGTCCACTCCGGCGATCACGCCATCAACGGTGCCACTACCACTTTTGTCCAGAACGCGGATCGGGATAACCGTAGCGCCGGCGGCAACACCTGCAACGCCAATAGCGTTATCGATGGCGGCAATTGTTCCCGCTACATGCGTGCCATGACCATTGCCATCCTCAGTGGTGCTCTTACCCCTGAAAACAAAATTGGCTCCTTGCCCGACATTGAGGTCTGCGTGGTCGGAGTCAATTCCTGTATCTATAACCCAGGCTCTGTATGAGCCATCAACGGTCACTGGCCCACCCACACGCTGAATTCCAGCAGGGACTACCTGAGCGGGTTCTATTTCACCTCCGCCACCACCTCCATTGCCCGGATTGGATGGTTTTTTATTTGAGCCTGGCCCTCTACCAATTGCCCAGACCACAGCATTGGGTTCGAAGTAAGCAATGTTCGGGTTTCGAGAAGCGAGTTGCTCTGCGGCGTTTCGGGACATGGTGGCGGAAAATCCACGCAAAGCAGATTGGTAAACAAAACGTAGTTGTCCTCCAGCACGCTGGGTCATTGCGTTAGCATGGTCAGGCACTTCCCGCGCACTGACTTTGGAAGAATCAAAAACAAAAATATAGCTGTTTGCCGCATCCACCAGGTTGTCCCTGACAGGGTTATTCACCATGTCACTTTGGCCCCATGCCGGGGTTGCCAAGGTTGTCAGTAGAACTAATGCCCACTTTGCAACCGATTTTGTCTCAACCATGCTTGCTCCTTTGCGTGTCTGATAATAAACAGAAATTATTTAATCTAACCTATCCTATCGGCTGAATGAGGTGTTTTATGAAGCCACTTAGGTGCTAAATTTTTTGGGCGGGGAGTCGTTAAAGCCATCGATTTTCGTTAAATCACCCTAGCCTTAACCCTTGTGATATTTTTCCTGAGCCTTTATGCCCGTGTTATGTCCCCACCTAAAAGCTAATGCCCCGCAGGGGTAGAACGGGTACTTTGAAAAAGAGGGAGTAAAGCCAACCCTCCCTCAGTCCCTCCCTATTACCCGTTCCGGGCACGAGAGCAAACGTTGGTGATATCACGGAAGGGAGGGAAGTTTAACCACTTCAAGCCGAGATAACCCCTTGCCAGACAGAAAAGCCTATTGCTAGTTGGCCCTGCGCCTAGCAGCTATTTGCCGATGCAGAATTGGCCGAAGATTTTATCCAGGAGGTCTTCTTCGAAGGTTTTGCCGAGTACGGCGCCGAGGTGTTCCATTGCTAAAGTTACGTCTACGGCTATGAGTTCTTCTGAGTAATCTGATAGCAGAGTTTCGCTGGCATTATGGAGAGCGTTGGCGGCTTGTTGCAGATGGTCGCGGTGGCGTTCGCGGGTGATGACGAGGGATTCTCCAACCCGTTCTCCACCTATGGCTTTTTGGTGCAGGGCGTTTGTTAAGGAATCGAACCCTTCCAGCGTTTTAGCGGATAGCGTAATGGGTTGTTCGCCTGCCATAAAAGTTTTGATTTGGTCGGTGGGCCATGCGGCGGGGAGATCGGATTTGTTGAGTACTACCAGCCGGGGTTTTTCTCCCACTTCATCCATCAGCAGTTTGTCGTTATCGTCAAGAGGTTCGGAAGGATCGAACACGACCACCGCGAGGTCGGATTTTTCCAGTGCCGCGCGGGTTCGTTCGATACCTTCTTCTTCTATGATCTCCGGGTTGTCGCGCAACCCGGCTGAGTCGGTGATGATGATATGGATATCTTTGATGCGGGCGCGTTCTTCCAGTGTGTCGCGGGTGGTGCCGGCGTAGGCGGTGACGATAGCGCGGTCTTCCTGCAACAGAGCGTTGAGCAGGCTGGACTTGCCGACATTGGGTTTACCGACCAGAGTGACGCGCATTCCTTCCCGATAAATTCTTCCCTGCCGAAAAGAGTGGACCAGTTTTCTTAAATCGGTTTCAACTTCTTGAATTTGTTTTTGTGTGTCTTCGCGAGACTGGAAGGTGAGCCCGTCTTCGGTGAAATCTATGGATGCTTCTAACTGAGCCTGAACGTTGAGCAGGGTATCGTGCAGGCCATTGAGTCGGCGCGAGAGTCCGCCTTTGAGTTGTGATATGGCTGAGTTTAACGCTTTGTCGGAAGCGGAGTCGATGACATCTGCAACGGCTTCGGCCTGAGTCAGGTCGAGCCTGCCGTTGACAAAAGCGCGGCGGGTGAATTCCCCCGGTTCGGCCAACCGGGCGCCTTGCCCCCAAACCAGGTCGAGGGTTCTTGAGGGTATCCATGACCCCCCGCGAGCGCTGATCTCTATGACATCTTCGGCGGGCTAGCTTTTTGGTTTTTTTAAAAAAGCAAGGGGGGCTTGATCGACACATTGTTTCGATTCGGGATCGCGGGTTTCGCCGAACAGGACTTTCTGGG
>JACNKA010000159.1 GCA_014382285.1 Nitrospinota bacterium
GGATAAGGCCGGGATCAATCAAGATCGATCTCGAAAAAAGTGTTGTGGGAACTTTGAACCTGCCAACGGGCAAACCCCTTGTTCTGGAGTTGGGGGCAGAGCGGGTGCATCCGCGAGAGTTTAAACGGTTGAACAGCAAGCCAGCAAAAATCAGGTTTGTCATTCAACCGGGTTTTAACTATGAAGCTCGCCATAACCCGGAAATAAAGGTGATTTATCCCGAGCGGCCTGAGTTTGAAAAGCTAAACTGAAATTACGGAATCGATCTGACCATGCGGTAGGCCATATTGAGATGAGCGTATTTTGAGGGCCATACTTTCATCCCATCTTCATACTGAATAACCAGGGCCGAGGAGTCCCTCGCCTCCACGGTCCAGGTGGTTCCTGCGCTACCAGGTTCAAAGATGGAATGCAGGTAGATTTCATCTCCATACTTGTCCGTATTTTTGTAGTTCAGGTCAAACAATGACCAAGCTTCATCCTCAGTAGGGTACCGCCAATTTTCGCAACCTGCGAACCTTTCCATATTGGTGATTTCTACATAATCCTGACCCTTAAACCAGTTGAGCCATTTTTTAGTTTCTTGAAAGGAATCAATTTTCCTCCACATTACTTTTAATTGCTCATCGGTGATGGTGCCATTGCCGTTATCTACAAATCGATCATTTGCCATAAGTATTGTTCTCTTTAACCCGACCCTGTTGCAGGCCGGGTTCCTCAGCTTGAAAAATAAATAACAGAAGGCCTGGAGTGGACTTCAAATCAGAAAATCTCCTGCATATTGCCGCAATCCCGTCACCAGCCCTGTCCTTTTACCCCATAGGTTCGACTTCCTGAAGAACCTTTTTGTAAATAGCTTTCCAGATCGTCTTTTTTTTCCGGCAACGAGTCTTGGGCCTTCAACTGGATCCTGATAGCGTCAATAATAAACTGTTTTAATCCTTGCTCATCATCTTTGAAACGGTGTTCAAGATGTTGATAAAGATCCGGTTCAATGTTCAGGGTTACTTTTTTTGACATAAAATTTTTTCGCAATACTTTCAGAGTATGTACATTCTAGAACAAAAATTGCTGGAATGAAAGTAACGGATCAAGGGGAGGTGATTTTGCGCGAACTCCGAGAGGATGAGTTCTCTGTCTTCAGGACAAGGGGGGAATAAGGCAGGTCTATGACAAAAACCGTTCCCTTGGGATGGTTGTCCTTAGATCGAATGGTACCATTATGGTCGATGATGATCCGGTTAACAATGGCTAATCCTAAACCGGTTCCGCGTTTTTTTGTGGTGAAATGCGGAAGAAACAGTTTATCTCTGTCAGCGGGACTAATGCCTGACCCATCGTCTGAAAACTCAATGCGAACGAGTTTTTCCATTGGTAGAACCCGTGTGCTGATGTGTATGGCTCCCCCTTCATCAATGGCATCGGTGGCATTTTCAAAAAGGTTGATGAATACCCGACGAATCTGTTCAGGATCAATATTGACAGCCCCAAGATTAGGATCAAAACTCTTTTTAATCTTTAAATGCTTATCGTGTTCTGAATAGGAAATTAGAATGTCATCAATGATTTTGTGCAGAGCGGTGGGCCTGGGGTTGGGAGTCGGCATTCTTGAAAACCGCAGAAACTCATTAAGCAGTTCCTTCATTCCCTCGACTTCCTGAGTGATGATGTTGATGCTCTCATCGAAAACCCGGGCAAAGTCTTCCTTGTTTTCGTGATATTTTTTCTTCAATCTTTGGGTGTTGAGCTGGATGGGAGTAAGAGGGTTCTTGATTTCATGGGCAATTCCTTGAGCAACTTCTTTCCATGCCGCAATTTTTTGAGTTTTTATCAGATGAGTCAGATCTTCAAAAACGATAACCAGCCCTCGATATTTTCGGGTTGCACCTCGAAGAACCTGGATATTGATGAGAAGGGTTAGATTGTTTTCTCCTACTCGCAGATCAATTTGTTCTTCCATGGACTCCCTGTTCTGGGAGAACATGCGCTGAATGAGCTTTCTTATAGCCTGATGACATGAAAAATCTAAAGCATCGCGGTAAAGGGAACCAAAAATATTTTCGCTTTTAAGGTTGAGAATTCTTTCGGCCGCCTTATTAAAGGTCGTGATGTGTCCCACTTTATCGATCGAAACAACGCCTGCACCGATGCTGTCCAGTATAGTTTCAATATAATTCCTTCTTCGGTCCAGTTCTATATTTGTTCTTGTAAGATCTTCATGGGCGAGTTGAATATTGAGTCGACTTTCATTTAGTTCTCGGGTCATGGTGTTGAAGGAATCAACAAGAATTGCTATTTCATCGGTTGCTCGGGCGCCAATCTTGAAGTCGAGATCCCCTTCGGTGATACGTCGTGTCCCTTCTGCCAATTGCTGGATGGGTACGGTGATGCCCCGTGCCATATAAAAACCCAGCCAGATAGCAGAAAAAAGAATCAGCAGGGTAATTAGAATAAATGTTGTGTAGTAGTTTGCACTGACTGGGACTTTAAGAAAACTCTGTTGTTGATAGTCCTCAAAAGTGTTTCGGATAGTTTCAATTTTTCTTAGTGAACTTTTTAGAACAGGATTGAGAGTGAGGATATATCCCCAAATAGAGATTTTTCCTTCAAGAGTCTCAGTGAGGGGAACTACCACAATCATCAGGCTTCCCCCATGGGTCATTTGAATTTCTGTTACGCCTTCACCATCAAGACTTTTCTTGATCAACTCTGAGAAGTTCAGCGGGGTTTGGGGTGGAAGTTTGGATGAATCCAGTTCCCGAACAATGGGCTTTAGTTCGTTGTCGTATATGAGAATTCCGGCCAGATCATATTCAATTACTTTTTCCTGGGCCAGGGTATGCAGCCTTCCTCGTTTCAGCTTTAAATACAATTCTTCACTATTAATAAAGCGTTCAATATTTTTAGTTTTTGAGAGAGCTCTTTTTTCAAGGTCAGAATAATAACTCCTGGCAATATCCATAGAGTATTCCAGGGTCTGCTCAATCTGTAAATTGAACCAGTTGCCTATACTGAAAGTGAATAGTTTGCTGGCGACCGTGAAAAGGAGTATGGAAGGAACCAGTGCCAGGATCAAAAAGGCAATGATGAGTTTGGTCTGAAATTTGGAGCCTATAATTTTGCTTTTGCGTTCGTTATAAACTTTGACAAGATTTCGCGTGATCAGAATGATCAATACAAAAATCAAGATCAAAATGATGTTGAACACAGCGAGAACGGCAATATTGTTGCCGATTGCTGAGGTGGATTGGGCCTGGAGAAAATAGTTTTCCAGAAAGGTCATGCCTATGAGAGCGATAAAAACTCCCAGAGCTGTTAGGGTCGTGCGTTTTCGCTTATCACGCAATTGCCTTTCAGTGGGCGGGTTATAATCCAAGGGCTTGTGGATGAGAGGATCGGATGGCATTGGGGCTTCCGAATTATTAAGTCGTTATAAAAACAACAGTTTAACACACAACCATCATAAAAAGTCTCGGGTTTTTGCGCTCTCAGAGTTGCGGAGTCAGGCCCTTGAATATAGAACTGGGGACGGATGGGGAGTGTGTAGTTTGCGTGAAAACGTTTACTTTAATGCTTCAAATTGGATAGATGGGAGTTTGTGAAATCTGAAAAAACCTTGTCATTATGTCCAAAAAAGGATTAAAATCAATGTGTTACCTATAAATTCCCATAGATTGGCATTGTGTCGGGTGCTTTAATAATCCGAGGCTCCAAATAAATACCAATTAGGTTCTACTTTGGAAAATGTTCAGGTGGAAAATATTAATACTTTAGAAAGTTTTGCCAGCCAGGTAGGGGATTCTCAATTTAATGAGGATAGCCTTTTGTCCCTGACCAAAAACTTGAAACTACTATTTAATTGTGAAGAGGCGACGTTGTTTGCCCTTGATGAAGCCAAGCGTGAGTTATTCACCAAAAATTTTCATAGGGAAGGTTTTCCTGAAATCCGGCTGAATATATCCGTTAAAAATATAGCTGGCTTTGTGGCGGCAACGGGAAAGCCAATTAACATCAAAAATGTGAAAGATAGTCAGGAGCTTTCCCAGTACCATCAACAGCTTACCTACGATTCCAGTTGGGATAAAAAACTAAATAAAGATACCACCTCAATGATCGTCGTACCGCTTCCACTTAACAAGAAACTGGTGGGAGTGATGGAGATTATCAATAAGGAGGGAGGGCAGGGGTTTGGCCAGGACGATTTTTTTAAGGCAAAAGCCATTGCACCCATTATGGGAATGGCGATTGCCAAATTGAAGGATAAAGCGCGAGGGGCTTCTAATGGAGACGATACTTCTCAGGAGCGGCAGATGCACATTCTCTCGCAGATGATCCATTCCTCAGATAACTTTGAAGGCCTGTTGAAAAGATTGAAAGAGCCTCTCCTGAAATTCTTCGACGCTGAAGCGGTTACGATTTATGGAGTGGATGAAAGCCGAAAAGAGATTTACTCTAAAGTCACTTATGGCAACAAACTTGGAAAGATTCGGGTTCCCATTTCCCCGAGGAGCGTTTCCGGTTATGTTGCGATGGTCAAAAAAATGATAAACATCCCGGATATCAAGAACCTTGGGAAAATTAGAACTTTGCATCCTAAATTGGTTTTTGATGATTCGTGGGAGAAGGTGGCTGGCGTTTCCACAAAATCGTTGATGACTCTGCCCTTGATTCATGGCAGTCATTTGATGGGAATACTGCAATTGGTCAATAAGAAAAATATGGAGTCCTTCTCCACGCGGGACGAAAAAAACGGATTTCTTGTTGCCCAGGCCCTTGCCCTTGCCCTTTACAATCACAAGAAAAATGAGCCTGCTGTGGTGGCGGGTGGAGATGACGTGGAACGTGCTACGAGCGCAAGTTTGTCGCCGGTATCAAGGCCTTCTGGAACTGCGGATAGTTCCGCTAATATCCTGATCCAAAGAGAAGAGGATGAAACAACGATTCTTGTCCGTGTTTTAAAGGATGGAAGCCGCTTTGTTTATCAGCAAATTGACCCACCTAAAGACGTCATCAGGCTTATCAAGGAAGTCGCGAATATTGATTTGGACCTGCCCCCCAACCCCCTTAGAAGAAAAGACGACTCCAGGGATTGATGCCAGTAAAAAAAATTCTTAATTGACTTGGTTGTGAGAATTTCTTCCTGGGAGGAACCGTTTACTTATTGAAGGATCGGATAACATCTCTGGAAGCGGAGCGTTCTTTTTTTCGTGGACCACTTGCCTGTTCCGACAGTTCGAGATCAGGGTCAATGGCCAGCGGGGAGGTTTGTGCCCATGAAGTTTCAAATTCGCTGAATGGGACGAAAAAGAAAATGTAGTTGAAGGGGAACCAGAATCGATCTGTTTCTAAATCGGCTTTGACCCGGACATAGTATTTTTCGTTTGGATCCAGTTTGTATATTGGGGCAACAGGAATGTCCTTCAAGGTGAGCATCAGTTGCTGATAGCGGGTTTCTTTCCGAGTGATTATATTCCTTCGGACATTTTTTCCGATTTCTGAAAACCGATATGTTTTTTTGAGCGAATCAAACTGGACTCGATGCCGCACTTTGTTGGAGCTGACCAGGCTATCCACCCATGCAGTATTATCCTGACGAAGTTCAATTTCGAAGGTAAAACCCATTGGCACGCCGTTTTTGATTGCCTCCTGTATTTTTTCTGTGAAACCATCCACCAGCCTGGCGTTCATCACCACATACTTTCCTTTTGTGCCAACACCAATATTGACAACATCGGGCGATACAGCCAATGCAGGCGAAACCAGCCCCATTGTCAGCAGGAAAAAGGCTGAAACCCATAAAAAAATCAGGTCAGGTCGTTTGATTCTGGAAAAAATCGTACGTTTCAACTAATCCTTGCTCCAAAGTAATCTCGGGTTTCCATCCAAAACCTTCATGAAATTTTTTGTAGTCGAGAACACTTCTACGTTGTTCTCCGTTTCTAGCCAAACCGTGCATGGCTGAAATTTTTTTGCCCGCTACACCCAGCAAACATTCGCTCAAAGAATTTACGCTGGTTTCTATTCCCGTACCGACATTATACGTTCCAGTGCAGGTGTGATCCAGTGCTATTAAATTCGCTTGCGCAACATCCCGAACCGAAATAAAGTCGCGAGTCTGTTTGCCATCACCACAAATAACCGGTTGTTGATCCTTCACCAGCTTTTCGCAGAATATTGCAACGACTCCCGCCTCCCCATGGGGGTTTTGATGCGGACCAAAAACATTACTGTAACGGAGTACGGTGGTACTCAACCCATACTTCTCGTTAAAAAGGCCCAAGTAGTTTTCCGCAGACAGCTTGGAAACACCGTAGGGACTCAATGGCTGACACGGATGATCTTCGCCTGCCGGAAAAAATTTCTGCTCTCCATACATGCCACCACCGGTCGAGGCAAAAATGAATTTTTCGACTCTCAACGATACCGCATTTTGCAGGAGTTGTAAAGTCCCAACAATATTGGAGTTAGCGTCATATATGGGGTCGGCGATGGAGCCGGATACTGAAACCTGGGCGGCATGATGATTGATTGTGTCAATTCCTTCATTTTTTAGGACGTCATAGACCTTGTGGTCGAGGATATCCATTTTATAGAATTTCGCTCTGGGGTTGAGGAACCGTAACTCTCCTGATGACAGGTTATCGATCACAACAACGTGATGACCCGCTTCAATATAGGTGTTGACAAGATGAGATCCGATGAACCCCGCACCTCCTGTAACCAGAATATTCATTTTTGAGAGTCCTTTAATAGCTGGCTCAACTCGAATAGAACCTCCAGCGCTTCTCTAGGGGACAGTTCGTTGGGATCAACTTGCTTTAGTTTCTGGATCAACGGATTTTCCGGGTCTGGAAAAAGGCCGAGTTGTCCGGAGGAGTGTTGGGTTTGATGGTTTTCTGAATGAGAGATTTTAGGAACACCGACTTCATCAAACTCGCTTTGTTCCAGATTGAATAAAACTTCATGGGCACGGTCCAGAACTTTTTTGGGCAACCCTGCCAGCCGTGCGACTTGGATGCCGTAGCTTTTGTCGGTTCCACCCGGAACAATTTTTCGGAGAAAAATGATTTCGTCATTCCATTCCTTAATCTGGACATTAAAATTTTTAACTCCCGGAAGCACACGGGATAGATCCGTCAGTTCATGGTAATGAGTGGCAAAAAGTGTTTTAGATCCACCTCCCTGATCGGCTTTGTGAAGGAACTCAACAATGGCCCAGGCGATGCTGATTCCATCAAAGGTGCTGGTTCCCCGACCAATTTCATCCAGAATGATGAGGCTGTCTGGCGTGGCGTTATTAAGAATGTTAGCGGTTTCGTTCATTTCCACCATGAAAGTGGATTGTCCCTTCAATAAATGATCCTGCGCTCCCACTCGAGAAAAAATACGATCCGTGATTCCAAGGCTGACCTTGTCAGCAGGAACGAAGCTCCCTATTTGCGCCATGAGATTGATCAGGGCGACCTGTCTCAAATAGGTGGATTTTCCCGCCATATTAGGGCCGGTAATGATCATAATCTGTTGTTCCACCGAGTCCAGAAATGTGTCGTTGGAAATGAAACGTACCGATGGATCTATTTGCTCTATGAGAGGGTGGCGCCCGTTTTCAATTTTCAGGCTCCGGTCGTTGGTGAATTCTGGCTGGCAATAATTAAACCGGTGTGCGATTTCGGCGAATGAAGACAACGCGTCAATTTCACTGATGGTCCGTGCCATGCCCTGTATTCGGGAGCCTGCAAGCGAAACCGTGGATCGAATTTCTTCGAAGAGTGTTTGCTCTAAGGCAAATATTTTTTCTTCCGCGCCGGTGATTTCTTCTTCATACTCTTTCAGTTTGGGTGAAATATAACGCTCTGCATTGACAAGGGACTGCTTGCGAATATACTCAGCCGGTACACGGTCGCTATGTTTCTTGGTGATTTCTATATAATAGCCATAAATTTTATTGAAGCCGACTTTTAAGATGGGTATGCCGGTTTTCTCTTTTTCTTCCAACTCGAGAGAGGCGATCCAGCTTTTCCCCTGCCGGGTTATATTTTTAAGGCGGTCCAGTTCCTCGTTGCAACCCGCTTTGATCAGGTTTCCTTCCTTGAGGCCCAGAGGTGGGTCGTCCATGATATTTTGATCAATCAAATTATAAATACTATCAAGGTTGTCCCAGTTTTCCAGATAAGCAAGTATAGGGCTGGAACTAAAATTTTTAAGAGCTTCCGACAAGTCTGGGAAAACTTCCAGAGATGTTTTCAGCGCAATGAGATCTCTTGCGTTGCAGGCGGAGAGAGTGATCCGCCCCAATAGTCTTTCCAGATCAAAGATATGTTTCAGGAGGTGACGCAGGTCTTTTCGCTCAGCTGGATTATCCTTGAAGTCTGCAACGATGCTCAGGCGTCCCCGTATTTTTTCTGCGTCTGTCAACGGTTTTAAAATCCATTCACGGATGCGCCGCGCGCCCATTGGGGTCTGGGAAAGGTCGAGCAGATCGAGCAGAGAGTTTTTCCGGCTCCCTTCGCTGGATTGAACCAGCTCCAGACTTGCCAGGGTGCATTGGTCTACAGCCATGTAGTCGTGAATAGGGAAGGGGGTGAGGGCCGTGATATGTTCCATAGCCGACTTCTGAGTTTCCTGGAGGTAGTGCATCAATGCACCGGCTGAGGAAATTCCCGCTCCCATGTTTTCACAACCGAACCCTTCCAATGACTGGGTTTTAAAATGTTCAATCAGGTTTCTATAAGCCTTGCTATAAGAAAAGGTCCAGTCTTCTCCGATGTGAACAAACACCTCACCTGTCGGGAGCCAGGACCGGGTTTCATCTTTTACTGAGTTGGGGATGATGATTTCTTTAGGGTCCAGTTTCTGCAATTCATCGGCAAGAACGAAGAGGGCGCTTTCTCCATCAATCTGGGTGATTTTAAAAACCCCGGTAGACACATCAAGTGCGGCGAGCCCGATTTGGTTTTTCCCGAAATAGATAGAAGCTATAAACTGATCTTTTTTAGGGTCCAGTATATTATCATCGAGAATGGTTCCCGGGGTTATGACCCGGACCACTTCCCTTCTGACCAGTCCCTTGGCTTGTTTCGGATCTTCCGTCTGTTCGCAGATGGCGACTTTCTTTCCCGCTTTAAGGAGTTTGGTAATGTAAAGATTTGCCGAATGATGAGGAATTCCGCACATGGGAACGGGGTTGGTTTTTTTATTTCTGGCTGTGAGAGCAATCTGCAAAATGCCGGACGCGGTTTTTGCATCCTCATTGAACATTTCGTAAAAGTCACCCATCCTGAAAAACAAAATGGAGTCGGAGTATTCCTTTTTGATTCCCCGATACTGTTGCATCATGGGGGTGTCATCGACCTTAAGACTTTTGGCTGAAACGCCCATAGGGTTTATGAATTACAGATTTTTAAAGTGAGGAAGAAGTTTGTTATAGGTGGCCTTCAGGTGTTCTGGGTGGACTTTAGTTTCCCCCAAAACAGGCATGAAATTGGTGTCTCCGTTCCATCGGGGAACGATGTGGCAATGAATATGTTTGTCATAACCAGCTCCAGCGGCTTTACCGATGTTATATCCAATGTTGAAACCATCTGGATTAATCAAGGTTCGCAATATCTCGATGCATTTATGGGTCAGCTGATTCATTTCCTTGCTTTCATTGGCATCCTGCTCGGTCAAACACCCTATATGACGGAAGGGCGATACCATCAAGTGAGCAGAATTATAGGGGAAGATATTCATAATGATAAAAGCCGATTGACCACGATGAAGAATATAGTTTTTTGCGTCATCACTTTCCCTGGGAAGTGAGCAGAAAATACATTCATCTGATTTCTCACTCTTGATATATTCCATCCTCCAGGGTGCCCAGAGTTGCTTCATCATTTTTCCTAAGCAGAGGGTTTTATCGAGTCAAAAATTGCATGTATCCGCAAGCATTTTTCCGGGATAAATCATTGTGAATAATTCACGGGTTTTTTTACGCATTCGTACTTCTTCCTGGTCGGATATTTCATGGTCATAACCCAGAAGGTGCAGGATGCCGTGAATGAGCAATAAGGTTAACTCTTCTTCCAGTGACAAGCCGTGTTCTTCGGATTGATCACGAGCTGTCTCAAGAGATATGGCGACATCGCCCAAGACAGGTGCTCCCGGCATCTCCGGTTCGCCCTCCAAAAGCTGAGGAAACGATAACACATCTGTAGAACGATCTATACCCCTGAACCGGTGGTTCAGATCGCGAATATCCTGATCGCCAACAAATAATATGCTGATTTCATGCTCATTGCAATCCAGAGAGCCAAGGACTTTACCTATTTGCTGCTGTATTTTTCGGGCATCTACTTTGATTTCTGGACACTCATTTTTTATCAAAATTTCCATAACGGTATCAAAAAAAGATCAAAAGTCATTGGGCATCAGGAAAGTAACGAGAATTTATTCCTGATCAGAGTTGGCCTGCTCATAGGCCGTGATAATTTTTTTCACCAGCTCATGGCGGACAACATCCTTGATTGAAAAATATACAAAGCTGATGCCTTGAACCTTGTTCAGAAGTTTTTGAACATGGATGAGCCCTGAATCCCTGTGATTGGGAAGGTCGATTTGAGTGATATCTCCGGTGACCACCATTTTTGAACGGAACCCCAAACGGGTCAGGAACATTTTCATTTGTTCCCGGGTCGCGTTCTGGGCTTCATCAAGAATGATAAATGCGTCACTCAATGTTCTCCCACGCATATATGCCAATGGGGCAATTTCTATGGCACCGTCATCCATGAGGTGTCTCACATGATTGGCTTCCATCATATCACTCAAGGCATCATAGAGGGGCATGAGGTAGGGGTTGATTTTTTCGGCGATGTCTCCTGGCAGGTAACCCAGTTTTTCACCGGCCTCCACAGCCGGGCGCACCAGTACAATTCTTTTAAACTTTTTCTGGAGCAGACCTTCTACCGCCATTGCCACAGCGAGATAGGTTTTTCCTGTTCCTGCCGGGCCAATGGAAAGAACGATATCGTCTTGCCTGATAGCCTGAATGAACTGGTGCTGTGCGGGTCCCTTTGGGGTGATATAGCCTTTTTTCGGAGAAACGGCAATGCGCTCCGAAAAGATGGTCTTGAGGTCGGCTTGAGCGTCTTCTGCGATAAGTCGAATGGCAAACTTCACGTCTCCGTTCTCGACCGGGAGGTTGGCCTCATGCAGTTTTTCCAATTGCATGAAAAGGCTTTCGACCGTTTCTACGTCATCAGGATCGCCCTTAATCTTTATATGATTTTCCCGGGTGGTGATGCGGACGTTGAATTTTTTCTCAATCAGCTTGAGATTAAGATCCTGGCTACCAAATAATTCTGGAATGAGAGCATTATTTTCGAGAATTATTTCCTTGGTATCTGGTTTCAAACAGGGGTCTCTCTTTATTTAAAGTGTATTGTTATCCGATTCATCACCGTGTCCCCTGGATCAGGGTTAAAAATTCACTGCGGGTTCTGGCATCGGACTTAAAGGCACCCAGCATGGAACTGGTGGTGGTGTAGGAGTTCTGCTTTTCCACTCCCCGCATGCACATGCAAAGATGCAAGGCTTCGATCACCACTCCCACTCCAATAGGTTGAAGAATCTGGTTCAGGCAATCGGCGATTTGTTTGGTTAGACGTTCCTGTACTTGCAGGCGACGGCTGAACACATCGATAATCCGTGGCACTTTACTGAGCCCGATTATTTTCCCCCTTGGCAGATAGGCGACATGACATTTCCCTATGAAGGGAAGCATGTGGTGCTCACACATGCTGAACAGATCAACGTCTTTGACAATAACCATTTCGTCATAGTCTTCATGAAATAATGCCCCATTGACAAGCTCTTCAATATTGACATCGTAGCCACTGGTCAAGAACTTCAGCGACTTCTCTACCCGTTCAGGAGTATTCTGGAGTCCCTCACGGGAAGGGTCTTCGCCCACTTGCAGTAATATTTGTTTAATGAGGTCTTTCAAGCCCTGTCCCTCGGTAAATGACAAAATTTCGTTCAGATTCAAAAAGCTTGATCTCGTGCAGATCGCCGTTCTCAATTTTGGGTTCTATAATATTCCAGAAATGGATGGCGATGTTTTCTGCTGTGGGAATTACATTTTCCAAAAAAGAGACATCCACGTTAAGATTTTTGTGATCCACTTTATCAACGATTTCTTCGCTAATAAGTTTTTTTAGAGATTTGAGATCCAGCACCATTCCTGTTTCCGGATCCACCTCTCCTCTAACGGTAACCTCCAGAACATAGTTATGTCCATGCCCATTGGGATTGTTGCATAAACCAAAAGTGGACGCGTTTTTTTCATCCGAAAAAGAAGGATTGTATAATCTGTGGCTGGCGCAAAATTCCAGACGGCGGGTGATAAAAATCATGGAGAATTACTTAAGGTATTTGCGTTTGTTGTCAGTAGAGTAAAAGCCCGGCCCGTACAAATGAAAATTCATCTGGTTAAATTGCTTGCTCAGTTTACCGCCACATTTTTCACAAACTTCCACTGGGTCGTCACTGACTTTTTGCAGGACTTCTACAACATCCTTGCATTTTTCACATTGGTATTCATATACGGGCATCGGTTTCTCTATCTCCAGACCATTGCATTGATTGTGTGTTTTTCGATCTCTTCTGCATTATAGCCCGGCTCACGGAAAAAATTAACAAAAATAGCCCTTTTTAGGGTGGGCCTTAAAAGGCCGGGCTTTTCCTCGTGTTCCAATGCAGTCCGACGCTGGGGATTGTCTCCACGAAAGGCGTTCAACGTCTTGGGAATATTCTGCTTAAGTGCTTCCATGCCAAATGAGGCCGAAGGCAAAGTCAGGCCCCATTCGGGATCATAAATGCCCGCCAACATTTCCTGCTGGGATAAAACTTGTATAACGATAAACTTTTCAATGGAATGCTTTTTTTGCACTTCCAGGGGCATCATCAGGGTTTCATTTTCATTCTTGGAGCCCCGGCGCATCACCGCCTTGCCAGACTGGACCTCTGAAAATAATAATGAGGCGATATAGTCGCTCAATTCCTTATGAATGGATCTCTTGGGGAAAACAACGATGCCATAATTTTCGTGGTTCTTGTAAAGCTGATAATCATAACTGGACCCAGCCTGGACCTGCATAGGAACCAGAAAAATTGTCAAGGCTATCAGGGCATTAAGAAGTCTCATGATCTTATGATGATGCTGCATCGGTTTTGGATTTGAAAGTTTTTACCCCTGGCAGCCTGCTAGTCGTGGCCCGGGTTCGAGGACCCACAAACAATACTGGGATTAGGCCAACAAAAGGTTATCCCGGCTGAAATAATTCTTCAAGCCGAGATAACGGTTGCTAGTAGTAAGAAGCTATAGCTAATTGCCTCTGCGGAGAGCGATTAGGAAAGAATTTCAGTCTCGCTGAAGAAATAGGATATTTCAAATGCCGCAGTTTCTGGTGCATCCGAGCCGTGTGAAGTGTTTCTTTCAATATTTTCGGCAAAATCCTTGCGAATGGTTCCTGCTTCGGCATCAGCAGGGTTGGTGGCTCCCATCAGTTTTCGCCAGTCAGCGATGGCATTTTCTTTTTCCAGAACAAGCAAAACAACCGGGCCTGAACTCATCGTACCGGTCATGCCATCAAAAAAAGGTCGTTCTTTGTGGACATAATAAAATCCTTCAGCTTGGGCCTTGCTGAGCAGAGCTCGTTTCATGGCAACGATTCTAAAGCCACTGGACTCAATGCGTTCCAGGATTTTTCCGATGAGGTTGCGTTCTACGCCGTCAGGTTTAATGATAGCAAAAGTTCTTTCCATTTCAGGGCTTTCTTTTAATAAGGTTTATGAGTTAAATAAAAAAAAGGTATTCGGGCTGTTAAGCCAAAATACCTTTTAATTTAAAGATGAATTACCGTAAAACTATACCAGATTTTTTAATAACAAAACCTTCGCTCATATCTTCGATCCATTTCATTTTAATGGCATCATTCTTGGCTATATCGGAGCAGATGTAGACGCAAATCTCACAGGCTTTGCATCGATCTACGGAGACATAAGCGGACTTATCGGCTTCACTATAGTTGATGCAATTAGCTTCTGGACAGTATTGTGTACAGAGATGGCAATTCTTAGCAGAACATATTTCCTTGTCAACTTCAGCAATGTAATACATTTTCTCTCCAGTCTTTAACGTTACGCGGTGGCTTTAGCAGGTTTTTCTGCTTCCGACCAGCCTTGATCAATGGTGTATTGAACTGCTCCATCCAAAACCCTCTGGTTTGCTTCAAGTAGTTTTTGCTTTTTAGCAAATTTTTTCTCAATAGCACTGTCCAAAGCGGCTGTGCCCCCTGATGTCACAATTCCCTTACCGACGAAGCGGTCTTTAACAGATGCGGCTAAAGACTTAGCATCGGGTAGACCAAAGATCCCTGAGATAGCTCCGCACATGGCCATATTGGTAGCCAGGTCAGTTTTAGCCAGATCATTTGCCATTTCAGTCGCAGGAATATAGTAGATACGTGCTTCTTTCTCCTTCAACTCCCTTTCTTCATCACGCGAAAACGGGATCGGAGTTTTGCTGTTGATAAGGATGATTCCCTTTTGCTTCAAGCCTGTATAAAACGGCATGGTGTAGGACTTGCCAAGAGTGATTACCGATGGATGAAAAATCATAATAACATTCGGATAAATGATTTCCCCAATCTCGTATATTGTTTGATTGGAAATACGGACATAGCTCTCAACAGGCGCGTTTCGCTTTTCTGATCCAAAGAAAGGAACCAGAGAACTGAAACCACCCGAAATGACTACCCCATTACTAATAATATGGGATGCGGTCACGACACCCTGTCCGCCAATACCAGCCATACGAACATTATAACGTTTAACTTCTGACATTTTCATTTTCTCCTTGCTTGATATCAGTCGGTTTTTTTCTTTTTGGGTTTTTTCTCAATTTCGTTCAAGTACTCTTGGGCTCTAGGAGAAATTATTTCCTCAAAACCATAACGTTCCTTCTCAATTGCGAAGGCATCTTTCATAACATCCGGTGTGGGAATAGAGTATTCGATATTACAGGATGTATAAGCCTGAATGTAGCTATGACCCACTTCGCGTGCCACCATAATGGCGCGACGTACTGTACGGGCAACCCGAGCCGGGTTGGTCGGAGCAAGACGTGCAACATAATCCACTTCAGCGACCTTAGCCAGACCCAAAGCATCGATTTTCTTATCAAATTTTCCTCGGGGAGCCATTTTGAGGACTTTACCTTGGTTGGTCATGCCACTTTCCTGACCACCCGTATTCCCATAAACCTCATTATCGAGCATGATGGTGGTGAATTTTTCCTTACGGAACCAACTATGCATCATGCCTTGGAAGCCAATGTCGATCAATCCGCCATCTCCCGCCATAACTACAACGTCTTTTTTCTGGTTGGGGAAACGTACTTCGAGACCACGCTTCAGCCCGGAAGCTACTGCGTTGGTATCGCCGTAGTTGCCATAAACAAAGGGGACGGAAGCCTGGGAAATCGCCAAACGGCCACAGCCAGCAGTACCGACAACGATGGTGTGCTCAGGGTTGGGCATTCCAATATAAACGAGACGGATGAACAAAGTCATTGCGCAACCTGCACACATGGGGTGTTCTTCAATAACTTCTTTAAATTTCCCCATATCAGTAACTTTCACTGATTGTTTGCTTGGGTCAGTCCGGTTGGTGTAAGGGCCATGCTCTACCAGATCTTTATACTCAATCGGTAAAACATCCTTAAACGCCGGAGAGGGTCGTAGGGTTTCAAGAGACATAGGATTTCATCCTTATAAAAGTGTTTTAATATATAACAGGCTGGCTTTCGCCACATAAAACTATACCTGTTTATAAACAATCAATCCAAAAAAAACAGTTATTTAACCTCTTTACGAAAGTCTGCAAGAGCTTCCATAACCATTTCTGTTGGCATGGTCATTCCGCCGAATACTCGGGGGCCGTCCTTAATGACTGCATCACAACGGCCATACAGCACAGAACAAATTTCTTTGTGCAACCAACCGGCCTGATTAAACTCGGGAATCAGAATGCGTTTCGCACCCTTGACAGCCTCGAGAATTTCTTTTGTTGGGAAAGGGCGAATGGTTTTAATTTTAATCAAACCTACCGTTCGTCCTTGTTCACCTTCCTGCCGCACTGCTTCACGGGCCTGAGACACAGCGGAACCGGAGGCAATGATGAGATCTTCAGCTCCAGGATTAACCACCTCTATCAAGCCGCCAAGGTATTTGCGGAAATATTGCGCCGAGCGCTCGACAGCGGCAAAAACTTCTTGCTGCCAACTGGCGTGCATGTGGTAACTGATGAAATTACTTTTTTGAATTGGGGCATCTCGCGAGACACGTGCGGGTGGGTTCTCGTTGTCCATTGCAGGGACTGCCGAGCGCCAGCCGTCACGAGGCGGTAACTTAAATTCTTCTGGTGTGACCTCGACGGGGCCGCGAGCATGTGTCACGAAAAACCCATCTGTTGAGACAACAGCGGGTAAGGTGACATCGACCTGCTCAGAGGCCATAATTGCTGCAAGCGGATAATCGTAAAAGTCTTGTTGGTTTTCAGCATGCAGAAGAAGTATACCGGTGTTCAGCATGAATGACATTTCAATGTTATCCGGCTGAATTGCCAAAGGCGTATTAATAACCCGGCACATATTAAGCATGATGATCGGGGTTCTTGCGCCCGGCCAGGAACTGATTGCCTCCATACCGCGCATCAGACCAGGGCCTGAAGTTGCTGTCAGAGCGCGCACTCCCGCACGGGAAGCACCCGATATAGCAGAGAAGGTTCCAATTTCTTCTTCTCCCCGGTAATACTCCTTGATATAGCCTTCATCATAAAGATATCCAGCCTGCTGCATAGACTCGCTCTGTGGAGTGATAGGATAGGCAATCGCAATATCTATGTTTGCGCGACGCATACATTCCCTTGCGGCCTCGCTTCCCGTAATAAACAGTTTTTCACGGGGAAGTTTATGAAACATTTCCATAGGATCGACTACAGTTTGTTTGTCAGACCCAGGTATCCAATCTGCTGGTTTTCCTTCATCGGTAGCGGTTCTGCAGACTGAACTGCCTTTCACATTTGCCATGATTTAACTCCTTAGTTTTTCAAATATCAGCGCTCAGAATTTTATGTGAATTCTGTGTGGAAACTATTAATGAATAACAAATAATCAGGTCTATTTTGCGGAGGAACACTCTCATCAAAAAAGCCGATTCATTTCTTTTAAAAAAAGAGTCACATATTAGAAATAAACCGTCCTTCTGTCAAGGCTTAGGCTTGATTATTAGGTGCTTTTCACCACTTTTCAGAACTTATGCTTGCTCAGGATTCCTGCGGCAACATTTTTTCCAGAGAATTGAGTTCCTCGAAATATTGAAAGGCCCTCTGTAAAAACTCGTTTAAGGACTTATCTGTATAGAATTTAAGGGTTTTGTCTGCCAATTCGGTAGTATGACAAGTCTCAAAATCTGCGGTTTCCAGGTTTGTGAACCTGATGACCTCCACTTCCCAATGAATCAAGGCTATTTCTTCCTGGGGGCCTGACAATGCGGTGAGTCCATAGTCCTGTAATCTGTATAAAATCTGGGTTCCGCCTTGACCGCTGGGGTTGGAACGGGTTAAATATATATTATCTTGAATAAGCATGTTATATCTCTTAAGGTTTTATAACTACACGCGATTAGATGAATGCTACTTAAAGACTGATTATACCTCAACCTTATGGGTGAGTCCAAGCCCTAGCGGCCATTATTTATTTTTCGAAACCTTCTGTAATCTTTTTTTAGTGAATTCTCATCGGACTGACTATGCAACCCATTGAAATAAATGATCCTACAGAGATAGAAGCCTTTTTAAGCAAAATCGAGCTAACCGGCAAAGGTTTCACGACAGAATGCCTCCTCATGGAGGTCTTTGACGCAGGTTTGGATTATCCAGACTATTTAAAGGCCGAGGGAGAGGACCCCCATGCCAGTTACGAGGGCAAGTCACCGGCTTGGGCCAAATACCATATGCGTCAGGGAAAAAGGGTTTTTATGGTTTATGGCGAACCAGGCAAGGATCGTCGGACACATTTTTCTGAAACGCCTTAACCTCTCTGTTTTCGCTGAATCTATTTTGGGAATTTTCCATCTGATTCATAATAGGCTGGAAATTTTTCCAAGAGCGTATCGTCCGTTTTATAAAACTAGTATACGATTGCGCTATGAACTTTGATTGTGATTAAGATTACGCTATGAACTTTGATAAAGAAACCCAAGTCCGCATATTAAGAGTGGCGTCAGACCGGCATCAGGGCCGGGAGGTCGAAGAACTCGATGCCCGAATTTCCCATGTGATGGATTTGCACCCGGAGTTTGAAGAAATTTGGTCTATGGGGGAGATGGCGGCCTATCCTCAGGAGATCAACGGCCAGATTGTCAGCCCCTTTGTGCACACCGTCTTGCACACCATTGTTGACAGCCAAATCAGAACCGAACAACCCGAGTTTGTGGTTGAGGCGTTCAATAAACTGCGCAAACAGGGAATGGAGGAGCATGAAGTCCTCCATGCTATCATCACTGCTTTCGCGGAACTGCACTTTTCAAGTGTTCGCCAAGGGCGACCCTTCGATCAGTTGGATTACCAGAGCCGACTGAGCTATTTCTCTTATGAGGATGTGAAAGAGAGCTAGGTGTGCCGGCTTAATGCTGACCGGTGAATTGCCGTTGGCAATGTGCAATGGCACTTTAGGCCGAGACAAATTTTGTTGGCAGGATAAGTTATTGCTGGTTGTACCCCTTGTATGTTTGCAAGGAGGTAATATTGTAGTAATAGTTGTTCCTGTGAG
>JACNKA010000013.1 GCA_014382285.1 Nitrospinota bacterium
AAACCCGAAGTTCGCGAGCTGTTACGCTGGACCAAGCTGGAAACCCTGGGTTTCACCTTACTAGGGGCAGTGGCGGGCATTGGTATTGTTTACGCTATTTTGAATCCACTGAGAAAAATTTTGACAGGTGCCCGGCAAATTGCCAAAGGAGATTTCAGTGGTCGGTTGGATATTAAAGGATTGGACGAGCTGGGAATACTGGGGAAAGACTTTAATCGCATGGTTTCCTCTTTGAACGAATACTTTATAGACAGCATGGCGGGAGGATGGGTTCTTCTGGATCCTTGTGGAAAAATTGTCTCTGTCAATCGGGGTGCCTTAAATATTTTTCAGTGTGAGTCGGAAGACCTGGTCGGCAAACCTCACAACGCCTTGTTAAAAGTTTTAAATATTGACTCGTTATTGGGAAACTGGGTTGAAGAGTCACTACAAAATCAACTCGAACGTTCTTTACAGGAACTGGAAGCGGTGAACAGGGAGGGCAGAAATTTAAAACTGACGTTTTCAACATCCCGACTCAAAGACAAAGATGATAATTTTGCGGGAATGGCAATGACCCTGAAAGACCTGACGCGTGCCAGTGAGATCACAGAAAAAATGCAAAGAACGGATAAGCTTGCAGCACTTGGTGGCATGGCCGCAGGCCTGGCTCATGAAATCAGGAATCCCCTGGGTTCCATTAAAGGTTTGACACAATTGCTGAGGGAAGAGCTTAAAGAGGGTGATAAAGCCCGAACTTATACGGAGACCATGATCCGCGAGATTGACCGGCTTAACGGAGTGGTCACTAATCTTCTGAACTTTTCCCATCCCTCCAAAAGGGATTTTCATTTTTGTGATATGAATAAGCTTTTGGAACAGGTTCTGGGATTGGCACAGATGAATATTGATGATAAAAATATTCGGGTCACGCGGGTTATGGACCCCAATCTTCCGGCTCTTTGGGGAGATGAGGAAAAACTGGTGCAGGCATTTTTAAATATCTTGTTGAATGCGGTTCATGCGGTTAACGGGGCAGGGGAAATTGTCCTGATCACCAGATTCGACCCCAACCGTCTTATCAACGAGGAGGGTTTTGTCAGGGGGGCTATACTTGTGCAGATTAAAAACAGTGGTGACCCCATTCCATCAGCAATCATCCCAAATTTATTTGATCCTTTTTTCACCACCAAAAAAGATGGAACGGGTTTAGGATTGCCGATCACCCATCAGATTGTGACACTCCACGGAGGTACTTTGACCCCTCTCTGTGCCAATGGATTTACAGAATTTAATATTGAACTGCCCATTGCCAAACGCTCTAGAACAGAGTCGAACCCGGTGATGGAACAGAAAGCCGGTTATGACTCTTAAACAAGTGGCGAACCCGCCTTACGAAAAAATAAAAGGAAATATTCTCATCGTGGAAGACGATGAGGGAATGCGTTTTTTTCTTTCAGAAGCTCTTGCCAAGGAAGGTTATTACTTCCAGGCCGTGAAGAGCGGCGAAGAGGCTATTAAACTATTCTCGCAGGAAAAATTTGATCTGGTTATTCTTGACTATAACCTGCCCGGCATGAATGGAATAGAAACCTTTGCCTCGATCAAGGATAAAGTCCCGGACATGGTGGTGATCCTGATCACTGCTTTCGGAAGCAAAGACCTGGCGATTGAAGCTATGGAACAGGGGGTGTTCGACTATTTCAACAAGCCTTTGGAAATAGGAGAACTGCGCGTTGTCATTCGCCGTGGTTTGGAACGGGCTTTCATGCAAAAGGAAGTCTGCCAACTGCAATCACAGTTGGAGACAGTTTTTGGTTTCGCCCAGATTCAGGGCACTAGCAAGGCGATTTATGATGTGATTGAACGGGTGCGTAAGGTCGCGGACAGCGATGTTTCAGTGCTCATTCGTGGAGAAAGCGGCTCAGGAAAGGAACTGGTGGCTCAGGCGTTGCATGCTCACAGCCAGCGAAACAAAGGGCCTTTCATTAAAGTAAATTGTGCTGCGGTCCCTCAGGAGCTTATGGAGGCGGAATTTTTTGGTCACGAAAAAGGAGCGTTTACAGGAGCCCACAAACAAAAGCTGGGGAAATTTGAGCTGGCTAACGGGGGCACTTTATTTCTTGATGAAATCGGAGATATGCCTCTGGTTACGCAAATGAAGATTCTTCGTGTGGTTCAGGCGGGTGAACTGGAACGGGTGGGTGGGGAAGTGTCCATCCCTGTAGAATTTCGCCTGATCACTGCAACGCATAGAGACCTGGAGCAAGCGGTTGCTCAGGGTGAATTTCGAGAAGATCTGTTTTACCGCTTAAATGTTGTCTCCATCGCCCTGCCACCTTTGCGCAATAGAAAAGAAGACATTCCGATTCTGGTGAAACATTTTTTGGATCTTTATAACGAAAAATTTAAAAAGAATCTTAAGGGTTTTTCTACAGAAGCAATGGAATCGCTTTTGCATTATTCCTGGCCAGGAAATGTGCGCGAGCTGGAAAATATTATTCAACGTTGTATCGTACTCTCTTATGATAAGATAATGGAAAATAAGGAGCTCCTCGAAATCTATCCTCTGTTTTCGGGGTCGTTCCGGGAAGTTCGTGCAAACGCCAGTTTGCACACTAAACTGGAAAATCTAGTGTCGGACGCGGAAGAAAAATTGATTTTAGAAGCGCTGAATGAAGAAAACTGGAGACGTCAGGAAACGGCTGATCGCCTGGGTGTCAGTCGAAAAAGCCTGCATAACAAAATGAAAAAATACGGTCTCCACTAAGCGTACCTTCGGGCATGCGTGATGCTTTCTTCATTAAATTTTGTGCCCTGCAAGGGTAAAACAAGCGAAGGGGATATCACATGCTGCCGACTGCAATAGCGTTTTACCGCTAGCAGTAGTTTTTCTCGGCAGAAAGAGTCTTTGTAAATTCCCTCCCACGGGAGCGGGTGACTATGCCTTTATTTGAATACAAAGCCAGAGATAGAATGGGTGCGTTGGTTGCGGGAAGTATGAACGCCCCCGACGCCGAAGCGGTGGGTAGCGAACTCGACCGCCTGGGGCATTTCCCTGTCACGATTAAGTCGACGGAAGCTGAAAAGGAAGAAGGCGATAAAGTAGACCCGTTTGAACGGTTTCAAAAAATCACAAATAAAGAACTGGTGCTGTTCACTCGGCAGATGTCTACATTGTTCAATGCGGGCATTCCTGTGTTGGGCATCCTCGTGGCCCTCCAGGAGCAGGCCAGCTCGCCAAAATTTAAAAAGGTTATCAAACAGTTGCAGGTGGATATTGAAGGCGGCCTTTCATTGTCGGAGGCTATGGAAAAGCATCCCAGCGTTTTCGATGAATTGTATGTGAGTATGATTGCGGCAGGTGAGGCAGGTGGTGTGATGGATAACTTGCTCAAACGTCTGGCTGGCCTGATGGAAAGGCAGATGGAAAACGATGCCAAGGTTAAAGCGGCTATGAGCTATCCTAAAATGGTCATTTCAGCGATGGTTATAGCTGTGTCCATACTGATGTGGAAGGTGGTTCCGATTTTTGTGAAGATGTTTGAAAAAGCCAAAATCGAATTGCCGCTAGCGACCAAGATACTCATTGCCAGTAACAAGGCTTTTTTTGATTACTGGTATGTGCTGCTGGGTGGGCTAGTCCTGGGTAT
>JACNKA010000124.1 GCA_014382285.1 Nitrospinota bacterium
AAACACTCTGGAATGAAAATCTCATCTCCAATGCTTGACATTTAACACAGTTGCTTTGGGGCTAGTGACAGACCCCTTGATTACTTAGATGAGGGTAAACAGACCCAGGTTCTAAAAAAATCATCGTCCTGAAATAGGCAAAAAAAAACCCATGGCCAAAAGGCCATGGGTTCAATACAGTTACGGGCATTAGCCTGAATAGGCCTGACCTAAAGCAGCGGATTCGGCTTCTACACCACCCTTAATAACCTTACCTGTTATCACGTCTACAGGAAACATGGTGATTGCATTATGCGTGCTGCAAACAACCTTACAAAGATCACAACCTTTGCACCGAGGCTCAATCACTATAGCCTTCTTCGTAGACGCATCCAGCATAATGCAGTCCGATTCGGGACAGTACATAATACAGAGTCGGCAACCTTTTTCTGCGATACATTTTTCGTTATCCACCCAAGCAACGTTATACACTAGAAAATTCTCCTAATTTAAAAAAGGTTAAAACACAACACCGACTGACTCCATCTCAAAGCAATTAACCCACCGTCACCAGTTTGAGATCCTGCTTCTCCGCCCATTCCGAGCCTAATTTATAAGACGCGATGATGGTGTCCATATTGGCCTTGAGAAGTTGCTCTTTCTTGGCGTATTTTTTCTTAATCGCTTCATCAAGAGTTGCTGTTCCCCCGGAAGCCACATACTTTTTACCAAAACGCTCCTGCAAAGCACCATCCATAGATTCCATAGACACAATTTTGGTCACACCTGCACAGGCCCCGAGCATCGCCATGTTAGTGGAAAGCTCAGTTTTGCCTATTTCCAAAGCATATTTGGTCGCGTCATGATTGAGCACCTTAACATTAAGGTCATCCAGCGTTTTACGATCTTCATCGTTAAGAAGATCCGCGGGCGTATTAATTATGACCAGACCATTTTCTTTGATCCCGGAATAAAAGGGCGCCGTATAACTTTTCTGCATGGTAATAACCTGAGCGTGAAACACCATGATGACATCCGGGTACACCAACTCACCCCGGTCATAAATACGCTCTGTTCCTATTCTGCAATAGCTTTCGGCAGGTGCCATGCGTTTTTCTGCACCAAAAAATGGATTCGATATGGAAAACTTACCATCTCGGTTAGCGGCCATAGCCAAAAGATGCGCGGCGGTTACTGCTCCCTGTCCTCCTAAACCGGAAATTCGGATATTCATCCTGCTCATAGCTTTAACACTCCTATTTCTTAAGCGTTGACCGTTTTTTTATCTTTAGCTGCCTTTTTTCTCGCTTTGGTTTCTTCTTTGATGGAATCCAGAAGTTTCTGAGCTTCATCAGTAATATATTCTTTCTGCACAAACCGACCGCCAATGCTCTCAGAATCTTTCATTTCATCCAAACCTTCCATGCTCTGCTTACCAATCTCAAGAATACAAGGCGTATAAAGCTGAACAAACGTAGGGCCAATTTCGCGTGCCACGAGAACAGCATTTTTAATAACCTGTTCAACCCGATTAGGCTTACTAACGGTCAAAACAGCTACGTAGGCACAACCCGCTTCTCGAGCAATTTCTGCCAGGCGTACTTTCTCAAAGCTCTTGCCCTTCGGAGCCATTTTGGCAACAAAGCCTTTCTGCATCAGGCCACTTTCCTGACCACCTGTGTTTGCATAGAGCTCATTATCAAAACAAATGGTGGTGAACTTTTCCTGACGGAACCAGGACTGCATGGTCATGTCCAGCCCGATATCAACGGTCGCACCGTCACCAGCCAGAACAACTACATCTTTTTCAATATCTGGAAAGCGACACGCCAAAGTACGCTTCAGACCAGAAGCAATCGCATTCTGGTTGCCAAACAAAGAATGGATATTATGCACAGCAACATGCGGGAACACCAAACTGGTACAACCAGTGGAACCGACAAATACAGTATTTTCTGGTGCCGGCAAACTAGCCAGAATATAACGGAAAGCAATAGATTCGGGACAACCCGCACACAAAGAATGTTGCTCGATCAACTCTTTGGAAGAACCTATGTCCTTCCAGCCACGATCCTGGTTACCATAAGTAGCCGTTTCGACCAACTCCTGATACTCCGGCGGCATGACATCAGCCAAGTCTTCACATAAAACGATCTTTTCCTTGCTCATACAATTCCCCTTTATATTTAATTCCCGTCTGGGAAAGACTTAATTAATTTTAATTGCTCTAGCCAAGGGTCCCTCGAGAAGCGACCTCCATACCCAAATGCTTTTTGATCTCTTCAACAATAACTTCTGAAGGCATGGTCATGCCGCCTGCAACGTGTGGCCCAACATAAACCCTCTCGTTATCCGGGATATTGGCCTTTATTTCACGAGCCAGCCATCCGGCGACATTAAACTCTGGAACAAAAATATGCTTCGCGTTTTTGGTCGCTTGCCGAATTTCCTCATAGGGGAACGGACGAATTGTTTTTATTTTAACCAGTCCCACCTTGATGCCTTCTTCTTCAAGAAGTCGGATTGCTTCCCGGCTCTGCGATACTGCAGTTCCAGAACCCACAATAAGAATCTCACGGTCTATATTTTCTTCGTCAATCAAACCATCAAGAAGAGGAATGGTGTGCTTGCGAGAACGCTCAACTGCCGCTTTGATTTCCTGTTGCCAGGAGGCATGGGTGGCATAACTGATATAATTGGATTTCATAACAAACGGATCGCGCATCATACGGATCGGTGCGGTTTCCATATCCATAACCGGTTGCGGATTTCTGTACGGATCATAGGGGGTCAGGCATTTATCCAAAGGAGAAAGGTCTACCGTGTCCTTGGTGTGAGTCACGAAAAATCCGTCACAACATACCGCGATGGGGACATGTACATCCGGTTGCTCGGCAACAATGAAACCTTTCAAAATAAAATCATAAAGGTCTTGTGCTGTTTCAGCGTGCCAAACCAGCATTCCCGTCTCAAGCAGATAATGCATTTCCAAAGTATCAGGCTGAATGCTCAGAGGGGAGTTGATTCCTCGACAAGTCACACAAACCTGAATGGGTAAACGAGACCCCGCCCACATGGGGAAGTTTTCCATAGCTCTCAGCGTACCCGGTCCTGCAGTCGTGGTGAATACGCGATGACCTCCAAAAGAGGCACCCGCACATTGACCCATAACAGCAAATTCACTCTCACCGCGGAAGTATTCATCCAGATAACCTTCTGCATAAATTTCGCCGATCAAAGCCGCCGCTTCACTTTGGGGTGTAATGGGGTAAGCGACAGAAGTACCAACACTGGCTCGCTTGATCGCTTCACGAATGACCTCACTACCGGTCAGGAAATTGGGCGTTTGTTCAGAGTTATAAAAAATATCATTGATATCAGTATAAGTCTGGTTCATCTTGTTCTTCTGGCCGAGTTTCACATGTTTCGAAGCTATGATTCTCTTATTTTTAAGCTCCACTTGTTTATTCATAAATTTACTCCCGTATAAAGAGTGCTTTAAAGTGATTAATTTTTCTTCTTAAATCTAAAAAGACTTTTCAAGCATATTAAGCCGGAACGATCGGGCCGGAACGACTCATTTTAAATTGAGTGAAAGGAATCGCCTGAGATTCCACACCCTCCGATTTCAATTTTTTTATCGTACCCTTGAGCTTTTCTATCATAGTCAGGTCTGCGTCACGGAAAGAAAGACAAGCGTCTTCATGCCCAGACATGGCACACATTGCAATTGTATAACAACTGGTGCCGCCACGGATAATCTTTAGAGATAAATTAGCCATATGGCAATGGACTCCGATAAAAATACAGACATCGATTTTGTTATGCCAAATGGTCAGATTGGGATGGTTGGGATTAATTTCAACCGCCGCTTCGATCTTAGGGTACTTGGGACGATAGTCAGCCATCGGGATTATCCGCATCGGAGCTTCAATTGCCAACTCACGTATAGCCTTAGCTTTTTCGGCCACATGATCGGTCCATTTCCAGAGAACCAAAGGCCCCGGAAAAATAGTTGGAACTTTGGCGCCTAAAATCATTCTGGCAGCTTTTTCATATGCCTCTTCCTCAGGCACAATTTTACCCCCAATATGCGCTTCACCAGGATCAGGCAAAACGTTTCCCATTGATGCAGCGGCAGGAGGTAAAAACGCCTCCGGTCCGGGTTTGACCTCATAGTGGCTCATTCTGATAACCCTTCGTCTGTAAGTTAAATTTGAAGAAAAGAGTGCTTAATATAAACCAGCCAAAAAAAGTTGTCAAACCTTTATGGTTAAAATCATTTTGACCTTTCTAGCGCCTTCTCGTGTACCCAGTATATCTCGGCTCCACTGCGCACCATATTAAGTATTATCTCCAAACCCCGAAATCGCCTCAGACCCGCAGGCGCCCTCATTCAAAGAAAACCACATAACCCCCTTACTTAACAGGTCACTAGCGGAACAAAAGGCTCGAAAAATATAAAACATTTCGACAATTCCTGCATATCTGTCCACATCGGCAAGGGCCTGAAAAACCCAATCGCAAGCGCATCACGAATTTAACAGATCGCATGAAATATCTTTAGTGGTATCCCCCCTTCGCTTGTGTCATGCTCCGAAGGGGTACGCCGAGTGGCCCCTTGCAGGGGAGGCAGATAGCAATGACTTGTTAAGCCGCCTACACGTTTTGCCCGCCAACTAAACTTATGGCTCATTGGCTCCACGCCGAGTGGGCAGTTAGAGTTTCATTTTCAGATCCTGCAACATCAAAAGGTGCTTTTTCTCCTCGACCAGCAAATGTGAAAAGATGGCCTTCACATCCAGTTTTTTCTCTTTCTCCAGTAAACTCTGAAGTATTTCTATCGATCTTTTTTCCGATTCAATTCCCAGCTCAAGAGCCTGCATGTCGTTATGAATTTCTTGCGCAGCAGAAGCCGTCAAGGCTGGAAAAATTTTGCCCTTCAGCTCTTCAACTATAAAGCGCGACAAATGCTCTTTCGGTCTGTTCTGCCCCGCTATCGCTGGTTGCAAATAGCGGGATTTTTCCTGCAGAGTCTGAATATGCTCGCGTTCTTCATCGGCTAAACGGGAAAACATCTCCCGCACCTGAGGGTTTTGAATCTTCTTGCCCGCCGACTCATAAAAAAACAGACCTTCCTTTTCAATGAACAGGCTGATTTCAATAGCGTCCGCACATTGAAACGAAGCTCTACTCGGATCCTCGTTTCCTGGTTTTCCTTTTTCCATTCACACCCCTAAAATCTTAAAGGCACTTGCTAAGGACCATCTTGCGTCGCCCCGGATTTTGAATAAACAATTTATCACAGCTTTGCGTCCACTTCTTTTGAAGAATCGACAGAAAACCACAGGAATCAAATTTCCTCAATAAAAAGAATGTGTTATAGTTGGGATAGAAAACTTGGAGCTGGTGACCATGCCTGTAAAAATGGAATTTCAACCCCGGTCAATGCCCGAAACAAATACATCACTTAGCAGAATCCGAATTATGAAAAAAGTCGACATATTTACCGATGGGGGATGCAAAGGCAATCCAGGACCCGGCGGTTATGGGTGCATTCTCAAACAAAATGACCGCATTAAGGAAATCAAGGGGGGACACCCGCAAACCACCAATAACATAATGGAAATGACCGCCGCAATCGTTGCCCTGAAACAACTTAAGGGACCCTGCGATATTAGATTAACGACCGACTCACAGTATGTCGTAAAGGGTATGACAGAGTGGATGAAAGGCTGGATTCGCAATGGCTGGAAAACAGCCTCGCGCCAACCGGTTAAAAACAAAGAGCTCTGGCAGGAACTGGATAAGGTGAGCCGACCTCATACCATCAAATGGATTTGGGTGAAGGGCCACAATGGCCACCCGCAAAACGAACGCTGTGACCAACTGGCTAATGAAGCCATCGCGGAACTTTAGGATGTTTACAAAAATCTACGCTGTGGCGCACGGGTATACATAACCCATCATAATGAACCGTCAATTTTTCATCGGAAGATAGAATGATGATCCCGCACCCATCTTTTTCCAAAAAAACTCTTTTGAAAAAAAAATCTGCTCTCCCGCATATCATTATTCTCGGCCTTTTCTTTTTAGTCGCATCCTGCTCCACCAAAGGGCCCGGCTCCCCGAGCGCATCCTACCCGGATCGCACCGGAAAATATGAAGACTCCAGAAACTATAATTTCGACTACCGGCAAGACAGGCTCCAGAAACAAGATGAAAAAACGGAAAAAGAGCTGGAGCAAGATTCCGAATCGTTCGACGATCCAGCAACACTGCTGGCGGGTTTCGCCGACGATTTGAGCCGCGCCTCTCTGGAAAAAGCCATCACGAACCAACTCCAGGCCATGTTTGAACAAGAGCTTTCCACGCCAGTGAGGTTGGGATCATTCACCCTGACGTGCGGACGTCTTGTAGAAACTCTCGAAGCTTTTTTAGAAATTCTAAAACAAGACCTGCCTTTTGAGGAATTCAATAAAAAGATTTCCGAAGAGTTCGCTCTTCATCAGGTTGGCAAAGGAAAAAACAAAAAAGTATTGTTCACCGGCTACTACCGCCCCATCATTCAGGCCAGCCCAGTACAAACCGATCTCTACCGCTACCCCATCTACCAGATGCCCGAACAAGGCCTGCAACAAGTGAAATATAAAAAAGGCATTCAACTGGTCGGTACCAATACAGGGATAAAAAAAATCCGCGAATCATATACCGAGAACAAGGTGTGGCGGCGTTTTACCCGCGAGGAAATTGACCACAAAGGTGCCTTAAAGGGGCAAGGGCTAGAGGTCGCATGGCTTAAGGACGATCTTGAACGATTCTTCCTTCACATCCAAGGTTCCGGCATGCTGGAATTTCCCGATGGCAGTCAGCAGGGGGTTGGCTATCAGGGCTCCAATCAACATTCCTATACGGGTATCGGGAAATTGATGATTCGGGATGGGGCTATCAATACCTCACAAGGTTCCATGCAGGGCATCAAAAAATATTTCATCGATCATCCACAGGATGTCGCCAAGTACCTCTACCAAAATAAACGCTATATTTTTTTCTCTCTCAATAATGATGAAGGGCCGCGTGGATCAGGAGGCGGAGAGCTGGTGGGCGGACGTTCTATCGCCACCGACAAATCCATATACCCGGCTGGGGGACTGGCCTTCATAAAAGTCCGGCAACCTGTGCTCGACGAGAACAACAAGATCATACGCTGGCAACCCATTTCAAGATTTGTGGTGGATCAGGATACAGGAAGCGCGATTCGCGGCCCCGGACGAGGGGATCTGTTTTTTGGCACCGGGCAAAAAGCCGGCGCTAAAGCGGGCCACTACCATGAACGGGGAGAGGTCTATTACCTGATCAAAAGAAGTTAAAACCAGCAATCCGCCGGACCTTATTTCCCAAGGGGCACTTAAGACCAGGATGCCCCGTTTACTCTTCGCTGTATAACGACACCAGGCGCTTGTCGATAAAATCCATCCTTTCATCGGGAACCATTAACTGCTCTTTTGCCGAATCGCCATGGACTGCCGAATAATCCAGCCTTGCGGGGTTTCGTTTGATCATGCAGGCAAAGGTAATGGTCTCGGGCTTCTCTTCCACTTCCAGATAATCCACTGCACGGATGAATGAATGCCCGGTGGTGGCAATGTCATCCACAATCAGCCAATGCGTTTCCGGAGAATGAGCAGCGGCAGCGATCTGAGCGTAGTCCAAGCGTTTTTTTGGCATGATGTAGAAAGGCAGGTTCATCAGTTTGGATAACTGATGACCGATGCGGATACCTTGAGTTTCACAGCCCACCACCACACTGAACTTGCCGTGTTGCTTTTGCCATTCCAAAAGTTTTTTCAGAAGAATCTCGCAATAAGCCTCGTTCATGGCATCCGACAGATCTCCATACTCATAGGTGTAAGTCGATTTAACCCCTGAACTGAGAACAAAATTTCCTTTTTTTGTGATTCTGGAAAACACCTTAAACCCTCCCTAATAAAAACAAAATTAACCACTCGAGGAAAGTGTGACGCTGGATCGAATGGACACTGGCACTTTCAATCGTGATGACTATTTCCCAACCCACGCTATTGCGACCAACCATATTTTCCTATCAGCGGAACAAATTTACAATCACCTAAATCCCGGCGACTGACGCGATCTCCGTTTTTGCTCAACACCACCAGCTTCTGTTTATCTGCTTCGCCGATGGGAGCCACCAGCCGGCCGCCGTCTCCCAACTGCTTGACCAGCGATTCAGGAATCTCCCGGGCCGAAGCCGTTATCAAGATAGCATCAAACGGAGCCTGATCTGGCCAGCCATAAGTTCCATCGAACATCTTAAAAACAATGTTCATATAGTTCAAGCCTTCTAAAATATTCTGGGCTTTACGGGAAAGATTGTTCAAACGCTCAATGGTAAAAACCTGGCGGGCCAGTTCCGCAATAATAGCTGTTTGGTAACCAGAGCCAGTGCCAATTTCGAGAACCCTTTCTTCGCCTTTCAGGCCAAGTGCCTCCGTCATAGCTCCCACTATATAAGGTTGGGAAAGCGTCTGGTTTTCTCCTATCGGCAGGGGCGTGTCGCCATAGGCCCGGTGTTGCAGGGAATCCTGGGCAAACAGGTGGCGAGGCACCCGGCTCATCACTTCCAGCAGGCGTAGATCCTTGACCCCACGTTCGACCAGTTGCTCTTCAACCATTTTGCGGCGTTGTCCGGCGTAGGATTGGATCAATTCCGGAGATAAACGATTCATAACCTCTCCATAGGGTATGGAAATTCTATTTGTATAGGACTTGTTTCGCTCAGGAAAGAAACTGATTGTCCGGGTCCATCTCTTCCCATCTGGCTTTACGAAACGGATTCATTCCAGAGAGCGAGTAAGGCAGGGCATTCATCTTGCTGGGGTTTTGGTAAAAAACCCACTCCCAGCAGCCTGATCGTTTATCGTATTTGAGAAGGTAAATATTGTCATCATCCGCCTTAACTTTAAAATAAGACGCACCTTCTCCATACCAACGGTCAAGGATCTCCTCCACCTTGTAACGACTGTCCTTCAGGATGAAGGCTTCCGGGTTTTCCTGTAATTGCGATCCTGTATAACATTCCACCTTAAGCATGCGGTAATGGTATGACTTTCAATAATGATTGTAAAGAGCTAAAGCTCCAGACCGCGCCCGGTGGGGATATGGCAATGACTTGTGATAGCTGCTGGAAGTCAGCGGAAAAAATATCCACCTCGTCTACACCGCCTGTTTGCATAAGAAAGCAATAGCCCATCCCCCCGTTAAGGGGCCACGGGCGGGAAAATTACTGTTATAATTCACAAAAGGCCCCAGTTTTCTGGAGCCGGACAATAATTTTTCTATCCCCTTACCAGAGAAAAACCGCCACCATGACTGAACCGGAACTGGGGAAAATACGCCAGCACCTGGAAAATATAGTGGGCGAAAGAAACCCCTTCACCCAACCCGAACATCTGGAGACAACGGCACAATATCTGCTCAACCAGTTTGAAGCAATGGGACTGGAAGTCACTCGGGAAACGGTGGAGTTTGAGGGCACCCGGTCGCAAAATATCCTGGCGCATACGCCAGACACCAGCGATGACCTTTTTGTTCTCGCAGCGCATTACGACTCGGTCCCCGATACACCCGGAGCCGATGACAACGCCAGTGCCGTCGCGGCACTTTTAGAAATTGCCCAGGTTCTCAGCCATACCCCACTGCAAAAATCCCTGATTTTTTCAGCCTTCACTTTGGAAGAGTATGGGTTCATCGGCGCCAAACATTTTATCGAACGCGACCCTGAACGAAAAAAAAGACTTTCTGCAATGATCTCTCTGGAAATGCTGGGCTTCAAAAATCCACAACCCGGTTCCCAGTCTTATCCTCCTTATGTAGACATCAACCAGTATCCAGATACCGGGGATTTTATAGCGGTCGTGGGAAACGAGCCATCGGCAGGTCTGGCAAAGGCTCTAGCCCATGAAATGGCCCGCTCTGTCCCCGCTCTTAAAGTGGAAACCCTAGTGGTTCCGGGGCAGGGAGAAAATTTCTCGGAAGTCCGTTTGAGCGACCATTCCCCATTCTGGGACGCAGGCATTCCTGCTGTCATGGTCACCGACACGGCTTTCTTCAGGAACCCTAATTATCACAAGCCCAGCGATACGCTCGAAACCCTGGATCTGGAGTTCATTCGAGATAATGCGCAGGCGGTGACCGCATTCCTGAAACAATTTCTGAATCAGACAAGCTGAGGTTAAATGAAGGTAGGAAGCAAAAAAAATAAAGAGCCCTCTCCTGAAAACCAGCCTGAGGAAACTCCCCCGACCCTGAAAAAAAAGAAATCGGTTGGGAGAATCCTGTTTCGCGGGCTGATGTATTCGGTATTTTTCATCTTTCTGCTCATCGCATCCGCCGGTCTCGTGCTGGAATATTATTTTCCCGCCGAAGAAGCGCGAAAAATAGCCGAAGGACAGCTCACTAAAAAACTCCAACTGCCCCTCAGAATCCAAAAACTTGGCTTCAGCCTGCTCAGCGGTATGCAGTTGGACGGCATAGCATTAGGCCCCCCATCCAGCCCGGTCGCCCAAATAAAAAAAGTCGTTCTCGATTATGACCTGACCCAACTCCTGCAAGGGAAACTGGTCATCAACCAGATTCTGATCGATCAACCTCAACTGACTGCGGTTGCAAAAAATGGAGTGTGGAATTTTCAACCCCTGTTGGAACTTGGAAAATCCCCCGACAAGGGCAAAGCTTTGCCAGCTTTCCCTCTGCCAGGAATTGACATCAAAGAAGTGGCTATTCGCCAGGCTTCTGCCCGCCTGGATCAGGATGGAAAACTCACCGGCCATATTGAGGGGCTCAGTCTGGAGGCCCGAGGTAAGGCAGCCAGCCTCGAAGCCTTTGAACTGAAACTAAAAGTTCTTATAAGCGCGGGCATCGCTCCCAATATCAGCTTGCAATCTACCGAATATGGAAGTTTTCAGTCCAACCTGTTCTCTGACTTGGAATTTTCAGCCAGTGACCTCCACCGACTGTCCGTCTCCGGTGCATTTGGTTTGCAGAAAACTGAGATGCCGATGGGTAGCCCTTTGCCCGATGTCGCAATAGAAATGGATGCCGAAGTTTCTCTGCAACCAGAAGCTCTGAACCTGAAAAAGCTGTGGCTGTCTCTGGGAGAAAAAAATCGCATACAGATGTCAGGCAGTACCGCCAGTTTCTCTCAAGACCCGTCCTTCAAGCTGGTGATCGACAAGGCCTCATTCCAACTTAAAGATCTCCTCGATTTGGGCAAGCAATGGCTCCCTCCTCTATCAGGTCAAGGACTGCTAAAAGCGGAGGCCGTAAAAGTCAACGGTCAGCTTTCCGGCCTTGCACTGACACACCTGAATATAAATGGGGGAACCCTTGCGACAGAAAACCTGTGGGTGAATCATCCCGAGCAAAATATCCAACTCAAAGACATGAATACCCGCATTGAGTTGAAAGAAGTAACCCTTGAAAACTCGCAGCTACAAAATGCTTCTCTCAACATAAACATGCAATTGAAAAAGGCGGTGGCGCAAAAGGCAGAAATCAATAACTGGAGCCAGTCTTTGAGCCTCACCGCTAAAGGAAAGGATGATGTGCTTTGGGAGTTTGGCACCGACATAAAGTCTTTGCACTACGACCACCCTGAAACCCAGGAGATTTATCTTCCGATTCATATGGAGGGTTCCGGGCATCTTAAAAAAAACGACCTCAACAATCTTAAACTTTCCTATCGACTGGGAACCCTCGCCAGCGGCGCGGTAACGGGAACTGCAAAAAATTTCGGCAAAGGCTCTGTTCAAATAGAGCAAAACCTCAGCATGAATCTTGCTGAAGTGGTAAGCCGTCTCCCTAAAAAATTCACCATGACTCTGGCCGGAAATTTCAACGGAACCGCCAAGGCTCAAACTTCCGTAACCGGCAGATTGGACAAAAATTTCTTACCTGTCGAGTTAAAAGGTCAGGCAAAGCTTGAGCTGGCAGGGCTGACCGCTCATCTGAAACAGCCCTCCATAAAGATCAATGACCTGAACACCCGGGCTACTTTTCCTCTGGAGTTTCACGCTGACAAGGGAATACGAATTTCCCACTTGGAATTCCACACGGAACTCCAGAATGCCGAAGCCCTGGAAACCTGGAAGATCAACACGCTCAAACTCGACACAAAGCTGGCGACAAAAAGGTTTCATAATTTAACACCCGGATTCGGTACCCTGCCAATTGAAATGGACACCCGCATTGCACTGGCAAACCTGAACAGCCCCACCCTATCCCTGACCGACCTTAAAAGCGAAACCAAACTGAAAACAGATCTACTGCCCGATGATGTGAGAAACACTCGAATCGAAGGAGACCTTTCTTTCGAAAACCTGTCGGCCCTGAAAACATTAAAAACCGGCGGCTGGTTTTCCCAATTCAACATGGATGTGCATGACAAATCTCTGACCCGGGTTCGTCTTTCACAAAAAACCAGAATCGACAAACCTTCCTTTCATCAAGACGACATTGTAGTGGGTTTAAAATCGGTCAGCCTTGAAACCTTGAGTCGGCAAAACCTGAAGAAGGGGGATGTGAACCTCGACACTCTTCTTTTAAAAATTCCAGACATGGTCAACGCCCGGCTGAAAGCAACCCTTAAAGAATGGGGAAAGAATTTCGAGATCGATGGTGAAATGGAAAAATTGCAATTGGCTTCACTCTGGAATCTACTGCCGGACATTTTCAAGTCAGAACAGGAAAACGCAGGTGGAACTCTGGACGTCAGTTTGAAGGCCAAAGGAAGCCTGCCCACCAACGAAGACACCCGTCCTCTACTGACCCGGCTACTCGCCCCTGCCAACACAGAGGCCTCGATGGAAGTTCTCCTGAGCAATGGGTTCATGAATGGGTTCATGGGTGACAATAAGGTTCACGCTGAATCTTTGAGCCTCAAAACCCGACTGTTATTTAAAGATGGTGGCGGGGATATTTCCGGAAATTTTTCCGGAAACCTGGAAGGGTTGGCAGGCATCCCCCTGAGCCCCGAATTTGAATTCCGCTACGCTTTGAGCAACCTGAACAGCCTGGAGATCAAACAACACCAACTGAAATTAATCAACAGTGGAGCACAACATTCTCTTGCAGGCCATATCAATGGATTAAGACCTTTCATCGAAGGCCGACGCCCGATTCAAGCCAAAGAGCTCTTGAGCAAACTGGACATCAAACTCGCATCTACAAACACCCTCGACATCACCCAAGCCGCAAACTCAGAAGAATTGTTCGGCCGCTTGAAAGCTCAAGGGACGATCACGTCAAAAACAATATTCCAACAATCTGCAGGAAAAAAATTGCACCTGAATGGGAGTGTTGGATTTGACAAATTCAGCCTGCATCTGCCTTCCGGGATAGCACTGAACAACCTGAGCGGAACCTTCCCCTACACCAAAACCCTGAATCTCGACCCGGAACGGCTGAAAGATAAAACCGTTGGATTCTCCCCTGCGCAAAAAAAGTTCTTCACCCCGCTACGAAATTTCTCCCGCTATAAAAATATCATCCGGGCCGACTCTCTGGAGGTTCACGGACAAAGCCTGAACGATATAGGACTAGACGTGGTGTTCAAAGACAATCGTTTAATGACCGAAAAATTTATTTTTGATGTGCTCGGGGGGACGGTGGCAGGCAACCTGTTTCTGATCCAGAACCGGCAGGGCCCGGTTATAAAGTTTTCAACAGAATTCGCCGGTATCGACTCTTCCAATCTTCTTGTCATAGCGACCGGGAAAAACGTTGACTCCAAAATAGACGGCAACCTGCAAGTGGAACTAAAAATACAAACCGGGGCTGAGGGCCAGCCCGTTTCTCTAGATCAGTTGAGTGTTAAAGTTGCCATCACCCGGATTGGGACAAAAACCCTGGACCAATTACTGTTATTTCTCGACCCGGAAGAGAGCAAACCCGCCATCATGGATACCCGCGCCAAACTCAAGTTGGCAACTCCACACCGGGTAAAAATCCTCCTGGAAAACGGCAACTTGAATGTCGAAGCATGGCTTAAAAGTGATCTGCTCGGAATCATCAAGGCCCCTGAATTAAAACGGGTTCCGATAGCAGGGTTAAAACGGTTCAACACCATCCATGAAAAATTACAAGCCCTCAAAGGCCTGGAACAATTATCAAGTTACCTCTCAGCACGGGGACTGCAATTTGAAAAGGGAAAAATGATTTTGCATTATTAAAAGTAGTTTTCACTTTTATCTGCTTTTACGCTGACCGCCACGCCGTTGCCCCTGTTTCCCTTGCCCCATTCCCTTCTGACCTCGACCACGTTCTTCGCCTTGCCTCTGACCAAACTCGGAACGGCCTCGACCCTGACCCTCGCGCTGTTGTCCCATTCCCTGTTGGCCTCGACCTTGACCTCCTCGCTCTTCACCTTGCTTTTGACCAAACTCTCTTCGTCCCCGTTCACCACGACCTTGCTGATCCTGCCTACGGTCCTGTCGTCTTTCCTGTCTGGCCTCGCCCCGCTCCTGACGGTTTTCCTGACGTCCACCCCGATGTTCTTGAAAATCCTGCCTACGGTCTTGCCGTCTTTCCTGTCTGGCCTCTCCTCGTTCCTGACGATTCTCTTGATTTTCATCGCGGCGGTCTTGAAAAGACTGTTTACGATCCTGTCGTCTTTCCTGCCTGGGGCCTCTTTGTTCCTGAAATTTTTCCTGACGCTCTTCACGCTTTTGCTGAAAGTCTTCCCTCCTTTCCTGACGGTTTTCCTGAAACTCATCACGCCTCTCCTGCCTGGCACCTCGGCGATCTTGACGGTTTTCTTGTAACCCTTCCCCTTCATTAGAAGACTGGCCCCACCCTTTAATTGGATTAAATCCAACAATCAAAAAAAATCCAAGTCCTGCCACAATCAGTTTAGAAGCTTTCATAACTCCTCCGTTTTATAAAAAGAAAAAACCGGGCAAAAAAAAGACCACCGGCGAGCCGCCGGTGGCAACGATGAATAGCTTGTTCAGCCGAGACAACTCTTTTCCGGCAACAAAAGCTATTGCACGCTGGCAGCATGTGATATTCCCTTCGCTTGTTTTACCCTTGCAGGGCACAAAATTTAATGAAGAGGGCATCACGCATGCCCCAAAGGGGTACGACGTGTGGCCTATTTTGGGGAGGTTTTGCTGAGTTCTTTCATGATCGACTCGGCCTCTTCCTCCACTTCCTCGCGTTTCCGCCACTCCCAGACTTTCAAATGGGAACCCATGTAATAGGAATGGTCTAATAGGGATTCTCCGTCCATGACACCCCATCTTCCATCTTCAACCTCAGTCAGTGCTTCATAGATAGGATTTTCCACGGAAGTATAAAAAAGCTCCATATCTTCGGCGCTGATGGGTTTCCCCAGCAAAACCTTGATGGTGGTGTCATCCATTTCATAATCGTCTTTAACAGACTTCAACGCCTCTTCCCGAGAACTGCCCGCCTGCATACTTTTTTCAATCTTATCTTCAATAGCTTTATTTCGTTTGGCGAAGGGGTAATGCGTGTAGCCAAGGTTATGACCAATATGAAAATCCAGATCGGGAAAATATAAATACACCCAGTCATCAAAATCGATCTGAATCCCCTCGGAAGCAGCATATTCTTTTGCCTGATCAGGAGCATCCAAAATTAGCTGATTATAAATCTTCAAAAATCGTTTCATGCTGTCATAAACCAACGCATGATAATAAGCATTCATCCTGTACCAGTTATTGCTAGTATTGTGACCATTTGACAACTTCCTGAGCAGGAGCATGATCTTTTCCGCATTGCCAAACTGATGAGAGATGGGAAAAGCATTGCGAAGATATTCGTTCAACTGCTTCTCATTTCCATCGGCTTTCTGAATATTGAGTTGCAGGTGATTCTTGGCGTAATCCAGCGCATGGTGAACCAATCGCTCGTGGTTCAATTTTCGCTGGTATTCCATATACTGTTTCAACTCATCGTTTTCAGACTCTTTGGAGTTTTTAGGCTGGCTCTGGGTGATATCTTTGGCAAAAGCTAACATTTTTGTCTCTTCAATTAGTTTGGGAAAGTCTTATTCTGACTCTTTAATAGATTGATTTCAAGATAATTTAAGCCCGTTTCTTTTTAACGATCCGTAAAGGGATCGGATCAGACCTTATTTATTCCTATAATTCAAAGAAAATTTCTGACATAATTTGGACATCCTTTACGTTTAGAGAAACCTGTTTTTTTATACGACACCATTAAACGTCCAGGCCAGACCCATTGCTTGATGCCATCGGTAATAGCCAGGTTTAAATCGGTTTAAACTTGCGGGGTTGTGTTGCTCCTGCCGACAAATGATGGAGATGCCCCCTGAACATTATTCTAAATAGCTATTGTAATTTAAAATGCAATTACTGCTTTGCCGATGAGTATATGGAGGAAAACGTCAAAACTCCTGACAAGTCTATGGATTATGGCTTTTTTCTCAACGAACTTCTGCCTCGGGTAAAAAATGCCTCCCTCATCAATTTCATGGGGGGCGAACCCACCCTGCACCCGCACTTTAACGATATCCTGTCCAAAACTCTGGAAGGCATGCAACCCTTTTCCTTTTTAGGCATTTTCACAAATGGTTTGATGCCGGACAAAGTTCTCGATCTTCTTTTGCATACTGTAGGCCGGGGAGGAAGTATCGAGCGCCAGATTCAATTCTCCATTCTGCTTAACTGGCAGACTATGGAGAATATCTCTGAAAAAAATCATGCCCGTTGCCGGGAAGTCGCAGAAGCCGTTCTCAGTAAAAACGGATTCGGACTCATGTTCAGCCTCAACCTGTATTCCGTCGATCAGGATTTATCAACACAGTGCTGGGAAATTGATGAAATCTATCAAAGTTTGGGGTTACCACCGGGACAAAAATATAAAATTCGTGTCAGCCCGGCTTTCCCCATAGTCGGGGAACAGAGCAACCACGCATTACCCATAAAAGATTATCCGAAAATGGGCAGAATGCTGCTGGATATGGTTAAAGAATTCCCGCAATTGTGTTTCCGTTTTGACTGCTCTTTCCCGCCCTGTCTTTTAGACGAAATTGAAGAGGACGAATACCCTCTGGTTGAACGGTTTTTCTACCATGGCAGCCAGTCCGTCCCCAATATTACAGAATGGAAAGACCGGGATTTTTATTTTGGATGTGCCGATGACAGCCCAATGGATATCGACCCCAAAGGAGATTGCTTTAACTGCTTTCCCTTTCACAACAAGAAACTTGGCAATGTTCAGGATTTTCAACAGATCAACGAACTTTCAATCACCAAAATGCATACCCGATTTCTCGGCCATGTGTTTGAAGCACAACCAAACGAGCCCTGCAAAAGTTGCCCTCATTATATGGTACGTTGTTCCAGTGGATGTTTTGCCTATAACTTCGCCTGACCCACTACAACAAGCAATGGTTCATTAAGCCGAGATAACTCTTTGCTCGCCAACAAAACTCATTGTACGCTGGCAACATGTGATATCCCCTTCGATTGTTTTACCCTTGCAGGGCACAAAATTTAATGAAGAGGGCAATACGCATGCCCCGAAGGGGCACACCGAGTGATGCCTTGTGATTGACAAGACCTGAGCAGTCTGATAGCGTAACCCGATTAACAATATCTCTAATTTATTTGTGATCTAAAAAATATGCCCTGGGACGATTTACACGAGCCGAAAGGCCCCGAAGACCGGTTTAAAGGTGGTGGTGGAGGTTCACAAAAACCACCTTTTGAAATTCCACAAATCAAAATTCCGCAATTCAAACCATCTATGGTGCTGGGGATCATCCTGCTCCTGTTGGTCGTATGGATTGTGCCTGGAACCTTTTATTTTGTTGAACCCGATGAAGAAGGCGTGGTCACCCGATTTGGGAAATTCCACCGCACCACTTCACCCGGTTTGCACTTCAAGTTTCCCTCTCCTGTTGAACATGCCGCAACACCTAAAATTCGACAGGTGCGGAGGGCAGAAATCGGATTCAGAGCTTCAGAAGGACGGCCTTTGCAAAGGGTTCCCGCCGAATCTCTGATGCTGACCGGCGACCAGAATATTATTGATATCAATCTCGTTGTTCAGTACCGGATCATGGATTCAGTGAAATACCTGTTCAATATACGACGACCTCATAAACTGATTCGCGATGCCGCAGAAACAGTCATACGCGGAATCATTGGCAGCAAAAAAATTGATGAAGCGTTGACCACCGGCAAAGCCGAGATTCAGGTTCTCGCCAAGGATCAGATTCAAGTGCTCCTTGACAATTACGGTTCCGGCCTGCAAGTCGTGACCATTCAGCTTCAGGATGTACACCCACCTGAGCAAGTTGAAGCCGCATTTAAGGATGTTGTCAGTGCCCGTGAAGATAAAGAACGGATGATCAACGAAGCTCAGGGTTACCGCAACGCAGTCATCCCGGAAGCGCGTGGACAAGCCGCAAAAATTGTTCGGGAAGCAGAAGGTTATAGAGAGCGCGTCATCAAAACAGCCGAGGGTGATGCCAAACGTTTCACACAACAATACGTGGAGTATAAAAAAGCTCCAGATATCACCCGTAAAAGGCTTTACCTTGAAACCATGGAAGAAATTCTACCTACCGTCAAAAAATTCATCATGGAAAATAAAAAGGGCAGTAGCGTTCTACCTATCCTCCCTCTGGGTGGTAACCTGATGGGAGGCAATAAATAGTTATGAAACAAAATTCTCTAATCATAGGCGGCGTTCTCGCCATCGTTATTTTATCGTCCTCCATGTTCACGGTTCATATGACCCAGAACGCGGTGGTCCTCGAACTGCAAAAACCCAAAGAGATCATTACCGAGCCCGGACTTTATTTCAAGATTCCCTTTTTCCAACAAGTCCGCTTTTTTTCCAGACAATTGCTGGATAACGATTCCAATCCGGCCGAGGTTATCACCCGGGACAAGAAAAACATGCTGATCGATAACTTCACCATGTTCCGCATTGTTGACCCGTTAAAATTCCTGGAAACCGTTCGCGGGGAACAAGGCGCACGGGCTCGTTTGGATGACATCATCTACTCCGAGCTGCGGGTTGAAATCGGTACCCATGACTTACACGATATTATCACGGAAACTCGCAACACGATCATGGACAAGGTCACTAAAGAAACCAACATCAAGGCGGGGGAATATGGCATTGAGGTTGTCGAGGTACGCATCAAGCGAACCGACCTGCCACCTGAAATCGCCAATTCGATTTTTAACCGGATGCGTACAGAACGTGAGCGGATCGCTATGGAATACAGGTCTGAAGGAAAAGAAGAAGCCACCAAGATTCGCGCTGAGACAGATAAGGAAAGAACTATTCTGGTCGCCGAAGCCTACAAACAGGAACAGTCGGTTCGGGGTGAAGGTGACGCGATCGCAACCAAAGTTTACGCGGATGCCTACAATAAAGACCCGGAATTTTATTCTTTCATGCGTTCCATGGAAGCTTACAAGAACTCTTTAAAAACCGATACCACTCTCCTTATGTCTGAGGACTCCGATTTCCTGGGATTCCTGAATAAATCCAAATAAAACTATTTCCATGACTGGAGTGGTAAAAGCCGTGGAATATCCTTATTATATAGACTGAGAACCGTTCTCTTTACTTAATTGGGTGGCATGAGAATACTCATTGTGGGTGCCGGCATAGTCGGCTACAACCTCGCGCAGGAACTTTCCCAGGAAGGCCATGATATCGCTATCGTGGATCAGGATCCGGAAAGAATTCGGCGCATTACTGACACGCTGGATGTTATGGCTGTCGAAGGCAATGCCTGTTTGCCCAGCGTACTCGTGAAGGCTGGAATCAAATCCTCCGCAATGCTGATCGCCGTCACCGAAAAAGATGAGATCAATTTACTCTCCTGTTTTCTAGCATCCCGATTTAATGTTTCCAAGCGCTTTGCCAGACTCCGCCATATGGAGTTCACCAACCAAGAAAGAATTTTCTCTCCAGAAGAATTGTTCATCGACCATGCCATCAACCCCGGTCAGATCATTGTTGAAACCATTCTTAAAATTCTTGCAACGCCCGGAGTGGTCAGCGTCGCAGAATTTGCCGGGGGTGAAGTTCTGCTACGGGAATTTGACGTACCAGAAAATGCCCCCATTGCAGGCAAGAGCATTCAGGATATCCGCAATATCACGCAAATGGACTCGTTTCTGATTGTCGCTATTGTTCGCGGCGGCGAACTGGTCATCCCAAAAGATCAGGATGTCCTCCAGGCTGGCGACCGGTTTTACACCTTGATCGACAAGGAATTTCTACCTTTCTTTCTGCCCATGCTGAACCGGACTATGGATCAGGTGGAAAAAATTATCATTTATGGTGCCACGTCCACATCCACCCAGTTGGCCATGATCCTGGAAGAAAATATGCGTGACGTATGTATTATTGAGCCTTCCAGGGAAAAAGCTCACCGGGCCGCCGATCAACTCGAGCGCACGGTGGTTCTGCATGGCAGTGGCACCGACATGGACTTATTCAACGAGATCAACATGAAGGATGCCGATTTTTTTCTGGCTCTCTCCCATGACGATGAAAACAATATTCTTTCTGCCTTGCTGGCAAAAAAGTATGGCGCCAAACGCGCCCTGGTCATCACCCATGACCCGGAATACCTGCCCATTCTAGATTCTATCGGAATGGATATCACCATTAACCCACGACTCATCACAGTCAGTGCCATCCTGAAACATTTGCGGAAAGGCCAGGTCATGTCCGTCTTCAAGCTGATTGAAGACGCCGAGGTGATGGAGATCGGGGTGGAAGAAGACTCTTTTATTGCCAATAAACTGATCGGCAAAATCAATTTCCCTAAAGGTGCCATCATCGGAGCCCTCCTCAGACAAGGTGAAATGTTGCTCCCCAATGACGAGGTCACCATCGAAGCGGGTGATTCAGTCATCGTGGTGGCCCTGCCCGGAACCATCGAAAAAATCGAGAAGCTGTTCGGCCGCAAGAGATCTTTCCTGCCTTTCCGATGAATATCCAGTCCATCTTCAATGTTGTGGGAGTTCTGCTCGTCCTTCTTTCCGGGTTGCTTCTGGTGCCCATGGGCGTCGCGCTGTATTTCGGCGATGCTCCCATTGAAGGTTTCATGTCCGAGACCTCAGCATTTGGCTGGGCGTTTGGACTCAGCCTGGCAACTGGCCTGATATTGTGGAAACTGCTCCCCTCTGGATTAGCAAAACTTCGCGACCGTGAAGGATTTGCCATAGTCACCGTTTCCTGGCTGTCGATGTCTGCGTTCGGCGCACTCCCACTTTATTTAAGCGGAACCTGCCCGGAATTCATTGACGCATTCTTTGAAAGCACCAGCGGTTTCACCACCACCGGAGCTTCCATCCTTCAGGATATTGATGTGGTGCCTCACGGCATCCTGTTCTGGAGAAACCTGATGCAGTGGATCGGGGGAATGGGAATCATTCTGCTTTCTCTGGCCATCTTTCCCATGCTGGGAATCGGCAGCTTCCACCTGTTCAAGGCGGAGATTCCAGGCGGATCTACAGTGGAACAAACGCAGCCCCGGCTGGCCGAGACCGCAAAAATCCTTTGGAAAACATATATGACTCTGACGCTTATCGAAATTCTTGCTCTGCGATTTGCCGGTTTAAGTTGGTTCGACTCGGTTTGCCACACCTTTTCCACGGTGGCAACGGGTGGGTTTTCTCCACACAATGGCAGTATCGGCACTTTGAACAACGTCTATATCGAGAGCATCATCATTCTTTTCATGTTTCTGGGTGGAATCAACTTTGCCTTGCACTTTCAATTGGTTCGAAGAAATTTTTCCGTCATCTTCAAGAACCCGGAGTTCCGGGCCTATTGCGCGTTGATTCTCGCAGGTATCCTGTTTGTAACCTGGGGCCTCACCCGCGTTTCTGAAACCGGGGATGCCGGCCAGGCATTTCGCAGTGCGGCTTTCACCGTGGTTTCCATTAATACCACCACAGGTTTCGTCACGGATGATTTTAATTTATGGCCGGAATATTTAAAGCTTTTTCTCGTTACTATTATGATGATAGGAGGATGCTCCGGCTCCACCAGCGGATCGTTCAAAGTCATTCGCATTATCATCCTGCTAAAAATCATTATGCGGGAGCTGAAAAACCTGGTACACCCTCGCGCCATTTTCCATGTCAAAGTGGGGGATAAAACCGTTGATGCGGATGACCTTTCCAATGTTGCCGCTTTGACCTTCCTGTTCATGGGCTTTACCGCCTTAGGCGGGATTCTTCTTTCCGCAATGGGCGTGGACCCCACCACGGCCTTGTCGGCAACCGTGGCTTCTCTGTTCAATATAGGTCCAGGTCTTGGCACTGTAGGGGCTATGGGAAATTATTCTACAATCCCCGCTATGGGAAAAGGTGTTCTCATCTTTTTTATGCTCTTAGGAAGACTTGAAATATACGGTGTTATTCTGCTTTTTCTGCCTATGACATGGCGCAAATAAGTGTTGATTTTGACCCGGCAATAAACTAGACTTCTTGGTTTCAGCTCGAACTTTATCTCTGGCTTTTCCTAAAATCCCCAGGCAAGAACCTGACCGGTTTTTAGGAAAAGCGAGAGGGGAAAGTGGGTCATAAGAGTTTCGGGATGATAGCCGCAATGAATTATTATGATCAACTATCAGGGGTATCCCTGATTCCGGAAGGAAATTAATTAGTATGGAAACCAACCCTCTTAAGATTACCGAGCTTGTCTTGCGGGATGCGCACCAATCTCTTCTTGCTACCCGGATGCGAACCGAAGACATGCTCCCCATCGCCGAAAAACTCGATCGAGTCGGTTTTTTCTCTCTGGAAATGTGGGGCGGGGCGACCTTTGATACCTGCATCCGATTCCTCAATGAAGATCCTTGGGAGCGCGCCCGAGCCCTCAAGAAAAAAATGCCCAACACCCCATTGCAAATGTTGCTGAGAGGACAAAATGCCGTGGGTTACCGGCACTATGCTGATGATATTGTCGAACGATTTGTCAAACAATCGGTAGAGGTCGGAATTAATATATTCAGAATATTCGATGCCCTCAATGACTTTCGTAACATTGAAACCGCTGTTAAAACTGTAAAAAAATGCGGTGAAACCGTTGAAGGATGTATCAGCTACACCGTCAGCCCGGTTCATAATATCGAACTCTACCTTGCTATGGGGAAAAGGCTGGAGGATATGGGTTCTGACATTCTTTGCATTAAAGACATGGCGGGCCTCCTGACTCCCGATGTGACCCGGACCCTGATTACTGAACTTAAAAAAAGTATCAAGCTTCCAATCCATTTGCACACTCATGCAACAACCGGACTTGTGGGCATGAACATGCAGTCTGCTATAGATGCCGGGGTAGATATAGTGGATACAGCCATCTCCTCCTTATCCATGGGGACATCCCATTACGCTACGGAATGCATAGTGGCCGCCTTGAAAGACACCCCCAGAGATACCGGCCTGGATCTCGAATTGCTTGAAGAAATCAACGATTACTTCACCGTAGTGAGGAAAAACTATGCGGAGTTTGAAAGCGATTTCAAGAGTGTGGATATTAATATCCTCAAGTCGCAAATTCCCGGTGGCATGATTTCCAATATGGAAAACCAGTTGCGGGAACAAAATGCCCTCGACAAACTCGATGAAGTGCTTAAAGAGGTTCCCCGTGTGCGAAAAGAAATGGGCTACCCTCCTCTGGTCACGCCCACGAGTCAGATAGTCGGCTCCCAGGCAACTTTGAACGTAATGACGGGGGAACGCTATAAAGTAATCTCCAAGGAAACCCGACAGTGCGTGTTGGGCAATTACGGAAAACTGCCCGCTCCTATTGATGAAGAATTATTGAAAAAAGTTTCTGTAGACGGGAAGATCACAGACTGCCGTCCCGCTGATTTGCTCGAACCTGAATGGGACAAAGTTTGCGAGGAACTGGGCGATGCATACACCAGCGAAGAAGATCGGTTGACGTATGCGTTGTTTCCAAAAGTAGCTCTGAAGTTTTTTAAAACTCGAGGAAAACCTCAGCCAAAAAGCGTCCCGGCACAGGCAAGCGCACCAGCTGCCGCAAACGCACCAGCTGCCGTAGCCGCTCCGGCTGCCGCAGGGTCTTCAGTTTATAATGTTCGAGTAAATGGAAAAGATTATGCCGTTGAAGTCTCTACCGGAGGGGCCGTTGGCGCAGCAATAGCTCCTGTAGCATCCGTTGGAGCTCCGGTGGCAGTCAGCACTGCAAACGGTTCACCCTTGTTGGCACCTCTTCCAGGGGCCATCATCTCCATAAAATGCAAGGAAGGAGATGCCGTGAATGAGGGCGATGCCGTTCTTGTTATGGAATCTATGAAAATGGAATCCGAAATCATTGCCCATCAATCCGGAACTATTCGATCCATCCTGGTTAAAGAAGGCGATAACGTAAAGACTGGCGATGAACTCGTCACCATAAGTTGATGGAATTCAGTTTCGGCGCGTCCGCGTCCAAGATATTAACCACCACCGGCTTCTCCAGCTTGGAAAGTGGTCATATAATCATGATTCTGGTTTCATGCGTTCTGGTCTATCTCGCGATCTGGAAGAAGTTTGAACCGCTTCTGCTACTTCCCATGGGTTTCGGCTGTCTGCTAGCCAACATTCCCATGAGCATGATGGCTTACACCGACTCCGGGGGGCTGCTCAACTTTTTTTATCAAGGCATCACGCACGAAATTCTGCCTCCTCTTATTTTCCTGGGAGTGGGTGCGCTGACAGACTTTGGCCCGCTTTTGGCTAACCCGACAACGCTTCTTCTCGGTGCCGCCGCTCAGGTGGGTGTCTATGTCACCCTCATCGGCGCTGTACTCCTCGGGTTTAACATGCATGAAGCCAGTGCCATCGGCATCATCGGCGGGGCGGATGGTCCCACATCCATTTTTATAGCCTCCAAGCTGGCTCCGCATTTGCTCGCTCCGATTGCTGTGGCCGCTTATTCCTATATGTCTCTAGTACCGCTGATCCAACCTCCCATCATGAAACTTTTAACTACGGAGAAAGAGCGGAAAATTAAAATGGCACAGTTGAAGCCAATATCCCAAACGGTGAAGATTCTTTTCCCCGTGGTGGTGACCATCGTCTGTTGTTTGATGTTACCCGGCGTCACCCCGCTTTTGGGAATGTTGATGCTGGGCAACCTGTTCCGCGAATCCGGGGTCACCGCCCGCTTGCACGAAACAGCAGAAACTCATTTGATCAACATCGTCACTATTCTTTTAGCGTTGGCCGTAGGTTCTTCCATGACCGCCAGTTCTTTTTTGCGACTTGAAACCCTGAAAATTATTGCGCTGGGCTTGTTGGCTTTCTGTATTGCCACAATCGGAGGCATGGTTTTTGGAAAAATCATGTGTAAAATGACCGGGGGCCGGGTTAATCCACTCATTGGTTCGGCCGGTGTTTCTGCGGTTCCCATGGCGGCACGGGTTTCCCAGAAAGTGGGTGCGGATGCAGATCCCTCTAATTTTTTACTGATGCACGCAATGGGACCGAATGTCGCGGGTGTCATTGGTAGCGCAGTGGCCGCCGGAGTGTTCATCTCCCTGTTCGGAGATACAGTCCCGGAACCACATGCCGCCATTGCTGATGCAATCGGCACTATAGAACCCGGCGCAAAAGCTGCCATCGCCCAAGTGGTCGAAGCTATACAGCAAAACCACTAAAAGGAAAAACTATGGAAACTTCATTTCTCGCAGCCGTTAACGTTTCTATTCTGGCTATGGCAGTGATTTTTACCGTTCTGACTGTTTTGATCTTCACCATTCAGGGTCTGGTAAAACTGATCCCCTATCAAGCTCCCCCTCCCGCACCCTCAAGGCGCCAAACTGCGTCTTCTGCAGGCGACGACCAAGACAATCATGCTGCCGTCATTACTGCGGTGCTAGCCATGCACATGGGGAAGTCACCCAACGAATTTAGAATCGTCAATATTTCTCAACGATAAAAGTCTTTAAAAATTTTTACGGAATCAAATTATCTGGACTTTTTCAGTTATCTGCTAATTATCTGCGGGAGCTGAGGAAGGTTGTGGCGTTGCATCGGGCAGGTTGTCTGTGATAGGACTCAGGATGTCCTGCGGAGTCTGCAAAATAGCCTGAAAGATTCCCACCAACTTTTTCCCCAAGGATGTAAAAGGAATCGCACTAACATCAGGGTCATTAAAATCCCCTTTCACCGCATAATATGTTTTCATCAGACTTTTTTCATCGCCGCCAGTTATGATTTTCCCCACTAGTGGAATTTTCGTCAGAAACCGGTCAAGTTGCGCCATAGGGGCGACCCCAACCACCGTATCCATCTGATCGTTCACCAGATCAAAACTACCGACTATGGATGTTCTCCGGTTTTTGGTTTCGAACACAAAGTTTTCTGTTTCAAGGACTCCACCTTTAGAAACAAAATCTCCGGAAATCTGTCTAAAGGGAGAGGGCTTGTCCTCTTCCAAGGGGGTAGATTGAGGCATCGAACTGAACAACCTGCGAACCCCTCTTTTAAGCCTGTCTGAGTTTATATTTCCTGATTGCATATCCAGAGAAATTTTACCGGACAAGGATTTAGAAATTTCCATCCAGTCTTTCCCGCGGCCCATCATCTGGACATCAACCTTTTTCACTTTTCCACTTAAACTGTCTCCAAATACATCGCCAAAAAAACCAAACAGGTTTTTTGTTTCCATATCCTGGGCGTAAATGCCTCCTTCAAAATGCCCAACACCCTGGGAGTCAATCAACATTCTCCCCTCACTTTTAACCGATGTGTTAGCAGCAAAAGTCATATCCGTCATTTCTATTTCTCTGTTTTTCAGGACAATGCTTCCTGCAACCTGATCCAGATTTAACAGTTTGTAGCCCAATCGATCCAAATTAAACCTTATCCGGCCCTTGCCCTTGGCAAAAAATTCAGACTGGTTCAGCCGGCCTATGAGAGATGTTTCTTCACCCTGCCATTCGGGAAATATTTCATCGATGTCCAATCCCTTTCCGGCAAGATTCAAATCCAGGCTGGGAGAATCACCCCTATGATAAACGCCGGAAAACCTGAGCCCACTTTGACCGGACTTGATATTTCCCGAACGAATGTCCAAGCGGTTCTCCTTAAACTTCAAGCTGGCATCCACCGTCAAGAACGATAAAAAGTTTTTCGGGCGGATTTTCAGCTTCTTCAATTTCATCTCACCCTCAAACTTTGAACCCTGAAGGTCATTCAAGTTGCCAGAACCAATAATTTCAAAATCAGTGCTTCCGTCCATCTCTGCATCAAAAAATCGAAAAAACTGCTGGGAAGGATAAGCCTGGAAATTGTTGGCCGCCAGACTGATAGTGAATTCGGGGTTATCGAGATCAGGAATTCGGACAGTTCCTGAAACCTGGTTTCCGCCCAACTCATAAGACCATTTGTCGATAGTCAACCCACCATTTTTTAAAACACTCCCTTTGGCCTTGAACTTACTCAAGGCGTTGGGCCGTTTTTCCATAAAACCGGGCACTTGAAACCCCACCTGTGCCAGATCAGCCCGATGTTCGAAAGTGAAAGAGTCCCGGTTTCCATCCAAATTCAGGGAAACGTGGGCAGGACCAGAAAACTTCAAGTCTTCGAAGAGAGGAATATCTTTCAAGTCGGACTGCACAAGTCCCGGGAAATTTAGACGGAGAGCATACTCCAGTGTCTTGATATTCCTGCGGTCGATTTCCCCTTCCAGTTGAACCGGTGAATCACCATACCGACCATTCAAGTTCTCCAACCTTATCTTTCCATCGCCATAGGAAATATTACCGTTCAGATTTATCATCGCCTGCAACCGGTCTGGATATCTCATGGAGAAGTTTTTCAGTTCAATTTTGCCCCACTCCTTTTCAGTTGCTGGCTTAGTTGGATTGCCCTGCGACTGGTACTCCATAATTAGTTCGCCAGAAGTGAAGTCCAGACCTTCCTTCAGGCTCACCAGAGCATCCTGAGAATTATCAGACAGGACATAGGGCAAATCGCTGGATACAATTTTGTAGGTCGATGATATTTTTTCCAGAGGCTCTCCATTACGAAAACCTATCTCCCCATTCATACCTGAAAAAGAGCTCTTGGAAAAATTTCCGGAAAGATTGTCATACCGGATGACCGGAATCCAGGAAGCGTCTTTGTGCTTGTCCGCCTCGGGCGTATGAGTGTAAATAATTTCCCCATTCAGGTTTTTCAGTCGCGGCTCAAATCCTTCGTCATTGAGCGAAACATCCTGCAGGCCAATCTTCCCAGAGATCGCCAGCTTGTCAAAATCATCCAACGGGCCCTTCACATCCAGGCGAACTTTTGCAGTCCCTTCAAACTCATCGTAAACCGCAATAGAATCGAATAAGGGATGCCCTTTGAAAATCCTTTTCAGGGTTCCATGGAACTGACTCATCTCCACTTCGTTTTCGACTTTAAGATCCACCAACGGGCTCGTCATGATGTCCGCGATCGTTCCATGCACATTGGTGATGGGCTGATTCTCATACATGGCTTTAGCAATATGCAGAGTGGCGTTCCCTTTGCTCACACTGAAAGCCCCCGTCACATTCTGCAACGCTGGCAAAGGGGCCTGCCAGTCCACGTGCTTCATTTCAAATTCTGAAGAAATTAAACCTCGATTTTCTTCCTGCGCCAGTTCCCTAAGCTGGTCCAGGCTTCCTGCAAATTTCAATGACTTTATTTTGATTGAACCGTTTTTAAACCGGGACTGCACCAACGCATGATATTCCTCCGGGAAAAACTTCAACGGAAGGTAGTCGATGCTTTTATTAACCTGAAAGGAATCGGAAACCAGATCAAAAGAGACAGAAGGTTCTTTGGACAGAAAATTCGTGAGGGAAGCCTTGGCCGTGAATTGAAAGGGGCCGGACTCCGATTTCAATTCTTCAATATGAAGGGAATCCTGGTCAAGGGAAATCTTGTATTCTAACCCACCGCGATGGGGCACACGCGCATCTCTCAATGTTGCGCGCTCTTTATTTGAGTCGGAAGAATATTTCAGCGTGCCTTCCGTTTTCAGGGCACCACCAAGATTCCCTGAAAAACTGGACTTCAAAGACAACAGGCTGTCGAGAGGTGCTTTAGTCAGAACCTTTTTCAAATAAGGCTGAAAATTTGAAACATTCAGTTCATCGACCCGAACCTTGCCGTTAATGGAAATGTCAGTAAAACCCTGATCTTTAGAAAAGTTGTCAAACGCTCCTGAAACCTGGAAAGCGGTGGGTGTACTCCCGCTGGGAATTTCTCCTTGTAAATTGAATTGGAAAGGAGAATCAAGAAGGCTTTTTCGCACAGAAAAATAAATATGCTTCAGGCTCAATGGCAGAGGATCATCAGGAGAACGGTTAAAATAATCCTGAAAATGTATGGCCCCATCTTCCACCATGAGCTGATTCATGAGGCTGACTCTTAGAACTTTGAACAAACCGCTTTCGGCAGGCTGGGTGATCCACTTCCTCAGGTTTCCTAAACTGAACCGCCCCTTGGCATCGCGGACCATCCTGAGAGATGCCCCCTGAACAATAATTTTCTTAACTTCAACCCGCTTGCCCAGTAACGGCAGCAACCGAACCACCACCCACACACTGCGGGCCTGCAGTTCAGGTTCCTCGGCAAACCGAGACTTTACCGAAACATCTTTCAGGCGAATGCTGAGGCCGCGAACAATATCCATCTCCGCCTCACCTATTTTCACTTCCCGCCGAGTCAACTCCTCCAGCTTATCTATAGCGAGTGTTTTGATCTCTCCCAGATTACGCAATTGATAATAAGCCAGGGAACAGACGGAAATCGCCCCAAGCATCAACGTAAACAGAGAATAAAAAATGACCCTTTTGCGGTAAAGCGGCATATGTTGGTTTACGGATTGCAGAAAAAGGTTAAAATAGCCTTCGCGGTTTTTTCGCGGGAAAGAAAAAATCTTCGAGGAAAAGGAGCAAAACCGGTTCGTAACCGCTCAGCAACCACCCATGGATTTAGCTAGTTAAATCCATTGTTTTCATAATGTTATAGTTCATTCAGGGCTTTTCGTCCAGAAAAAAACCTGGCGCCCCTTTACACCTTTTTTATATTTAACTACTGATGAAATCTGCAGAACAATCTCTAATTGTTGGAATCAACCCGGTAATGGAGGCACTTCTAGCCTCTAAACGACGTTGTTACAGGCTGATTGTGGAGCAGGGTAAAACCCCTCCACGGATTCAGGCTGTGATCGAACTGGCCAAGGAAAAATGTATTCCCATCGAACCCCTGCCTAAGTCCGCATTTCAAAATAAGTTTAAAAAACAGGTGCATCAAGGAATCGCAGGATACTTCTCCGTCATCGTGACTCTGGAACTGGAAAGCCTGATCGAAACCGCGTTTCAAAAAAGCTCCCTGCCGACACTTGTCATTCTGGATGGTATTCAGGACCCGCAAAACCTGGGAGCGATCATCCGGTCAGCGGAAACTCTGGGGATACAGGGGATGATTCTTCCTAAACATGGCACATCGTCTCTAACCGAAACAGTGGCTAAATGTTCATCGGGAGCCATAGAACATTTACCTATCGCCTGGGTCACCAATCTGGCCCGTTGCATGGAACAACTCAAAGAAGCTGGATTTTGGATTGCCGGTGTCGTGCCCGATGGAGAGATGCCGTGCTACCAGTACCAATTCGATACTCCTGTGGCACTGGTCATTGGAGGAGAGGAAAAAGGCATTCGGCCCTTGCTGAAAAAATCCTGTGATGTCACGCTCGCGATCCCCATGAAAGGCAAATTGGGATCCTTGAACGCAGCATCAGCCAGCACGGTGGTTTTCTACGAAAACCTGCGTCAGAAAAAAATGCGGGATAACACCAAAGAATAAATACACAGCCTTCATAATTTGAAGGCGGGTAAAGTCTAAAGCCGGTTGTAGGATCGCATGCGACGCATGGCGGCTTTTCTTTTCTTCTTGGCTTCCTTTTGCTTGCGCTTTTTCTTTACGGAAGGCTTCTCATAAAACCTGCGGCGCTTAAGCTCCTTCAGCAGGCCTTCCTTCGTCATTTGACGTTTCAAGACTTTTAAGGCTTTTTCAACCTGATTTTGATAGACTGTGACTTCCAAAAATCTCTCCTTTCTTCCCTGAGTTTTTTAGCAGGGGGGAACAACTGTTTTGATGGCACAAAATTATGCTTCGCTACCAAACCTCTGGCACCAATGCTCCGGCGGGCAAGCCATCTTAATGTAAAGCTTGCGATTATCAACAATAATGCTCCTAAAGTCAAGACCCTAAAATCATGAGCCAAAACCCGGTCACCCAAACCATTCGCATCGTTCTCGCGACCTTGTTTTTATTCTGGTTATTGCTGTTATCGCGTGACGGGCATTCCGAGGAATTTGCCGTACCTAATTCCGGGTCCCCATACAAAAGTCTGGCAGATCTGGATGCGGGCCAAATCCTACATCTTCCGACCGGATTGATGGTCAGCCGCGAACAGATGATGGACTCCATTTCCGCCTCCCGGGTCATCTACATTGGCGAAACCCACGATAATATCGAAGCCCATGAAGTTCAGCTACAGGTCATTCAACTGCTAGCAGAAAAATACCCACTGGCAATTGGGCTGGAAATGTTCCGACGCTCATCACAGAAGAAGCTGGATCTCTGGAACCAAAGCCAACTCTCACACAAAGAATTTAAAAACCTGTTCCGCGCCGACTGGGGTGGCAGGTTTGGTCTCTACCAACCTATATTCGAATTCGCCAAAGCTAAAGGACTGCCGTTGATCGGACTCAAATCCAGCCGCGAGGTAGAAAACCATTTTCGCGCCGGAGACCCGGCACCCGGCGACACGCTTTATCCTGAAATAGACGATACCGATCCCTATCACCGGGCTTTCTCCATGTCCGCGTTTGGCGGCCACACTGCAAAAGCCCTAGAAAAACCTTATCGCATGTTATTGCTGTGGGAAGAAACCATGGCTCAGACAGTAGCAAAGTTTTTACGCGATCCGATCAATCTGGACAAAAAGCTGGTGGTGCTGGCCGGTGGGTTTCATGTTCAATACGGATTCGGCATCCCAAAACGCGCTTACAGAAGAATACCGCATAATTATTCCATCATCCTGCCCGACATCACCGCAATTCCAGAAGGCTTGAAAGACCGGGAAATGACGGTGAAAAAAGTTTCCATCCCGCTTTACGCTTCAGACTATGCATGGAAGGTGGAATACAAAGTGCCCGGTCATAACAAGGTTAAGCTGGGGGTACAATTGACTCAGGAAAAAGGCGGGGGTGTGCGTGTTAAGTTTGTCTGGGAAAATTCCAACGCTCAAAATAGCGGAATGAAAGCCGATGACCTGCTACTCAACATGGACGGCAAAACTCTGGAGGGGGTAGATGATGTGTTGGAATTACTGGCAAACAAAAAGTTTGATGACCGCTCCACATTCCAGCTTCGGCGCGGCAACAAAACCCTGACGCTTGAAGTGGTGTTCAGGCAGTCAAAATAACCACTTGTTCGCCAACCAAACTTATCATCCGTTGGTCCATGCCGGGTCGTGATACATTTAAAAATCGGTTTTATTATGCAACTGCAAATAGTATTTCTCTAAGTCCTTTACCGAAAACATTCCCACAATCTCACCGTTCCTTGTTACAGGAACGTGGCGGATTTTTCTCGTTTCTATAATATTACACACCTCTGCAATCGTTTGATTCTCATCGATCGTATGTGTGATTTTTGTCATCACGGATGATATCTTTATTGCCTTGGGGTCGCACTCCCCCTTTAAAACCAGAAACATCCAATCCGTTTTTGTAATGATCCCGACGTATTTCTCATCCTCTTTCACTAAAAGACCACTAACTTTGTTCTTATACATTTCATCAATCGCTTCATAAGCATATTTATCGGGGCTTATTGAAAAAATTTGAGTGCTCATATAATTGCCGACTTTACTCATCTTAAACACCTCCCCACACAAAAAAACCAGCTCTTAATAAATAAAACGAGTCCGCTCTCGCTAGCCTCACGAGTCATTGCCCTCTGCCTGCACGGCTAGTGAATTTCAAAAGTAGTCAGGCCCTGAGGCTCAACCCACTCAATATCCAGAGCAGAGACTTGAGCCGCAGGCGGCCCCTTTCTACACCAGTTGACAAATTGCTCAAGGAGTTCCTTTTCTCCCTCAACATGAATCTCTACAGTACCATCGGGGCAATTTTTTGCCCATCCGCACAGGCCCAGTTGCAAAGCCTGCTCGCGTGTTCCAGCCCTGAACCATACCCCTTGCACCAGACCGCGCACAATAAGGTGAGCACTCATCAACATGTCCGCTCACTCACTCTTGCGAAACGCGTCATCAAAAAGATGCTGGACTTCGCGGTAGACTTGAAACTTGCTCCCGTCTGCGATTTTTTCTCCAAACTTGCCCAGGTCACGCATGATGCGCTGGAACTCCTGAGTCTGTCCCTTGAACTTTTCAATGAGAGGACGAAAATAGAGTTGCTCATCCTCATCCAACCGATCACAAATTAGCCGAAGCCGGGTTTTTAGTGGTTCAAAATCTCGTTCCATGCCCTAATACTAGCCTTCAATGTGTGGGATTGCAATTGGGCATAAACCCCAGAGGGGAATCTTTTTGCAAAATTTAAGGGAAATTAGTGAACTATTTTTTATCTTTAAGGCGTTCTTTCATAATGGTCTGCAGTCGGACCACGGCGGGGCTGGTCTCCGGCAGGGCAAGGAATTTTTCTCGGGTCAAAATAGCGACTTCACAATCTTCCAGAGCTATCACCGATGCGCTACGTTCCCCGGCTGAAATCATAGCCATTTCTCCAAAAAGATCATTCTCTTTCAGCAGAGCGAGTACTTTTTTGTTGCCCTCGGCATCCTCCTGATACACTTCCACCGTTCCCTTTTTAATCAGGAATGCGCTAGTGCCATGAGTGCCCTGGCGAACAATCTTTTTTCCTTTGCGATATTCTTTGATGACAAACATGATGATCTTCCGTCCCCGTAGCGAAAGAAAGTGGTAGCACTTCTACTATACAAAAATTCTATTGCTATTTTCAATCCCCAACAACCCGCAGAATCGCTTAACCCTATAAAAATCAAACTAGTAACGGGTAAACCATTTTTCATGTCGCCGGCTTTTCTTCTTAGTGCTCTTCTAATTCAGGTTTTCCGGTGGCCCTGGCCTGTCCGGGTACTTTAAATATAGTCGTTTTAATTGGCGTTGCACATTCCTTATCCGAGCATGGTTCCTTTTTTCAGAATACAAGTTCAGGGCGCGAAGCATGTGCTTAATGGCGTTGGGGCCATCCTTTAATAAATCGTAAGCCATGCTCAGATTATAATGCGCTGCAATGTATTTGGGATTAAGTTGGACCGCCTCTTGATAGGCTTCCACTTCTTCCTTGTGTTTCCCCAGGGCAAGGTAGGCCCTGCCCAGTTCGAAATAAGCGATTGCATCCAGTGGGTCTCCACGAATGATTTCCTTGTGACGCAAAATTTCAGCCCGCGCTCCCTGAAGATAGGTTTTAAAGTCCACAGCCAACGCCGCCTGTGACTCAAAAATTCCGCTTAAAGCAAAAATGACGAAAAGTCCTTTTGCTACGGGATAAAAAATGCTATGACCGACAGAATAAGACGGACGTTTACGTGAATAGGAGTTCATCTCCCCAATTTATCATTTTTTTAGCGAGGCAGCATGAAATACCGGACATTCGGCAATAACAAGATTTCAGAAATTGGGCTGGGCACCTGGCAGCTTGGTGCCGATTGGGGAAATGTGGATGATTCCACTGCTGAAAAAGTTCTCGCTACTGCCGTTGAAAATGGGGTGAATTTTTTCGATACCGCCGACTGCTATGGCGAAGGCCTCTCAGAAACCCGACTTGGCAGGTTTGTTAAAACATTATCGTCGGAAGTGGTGATTGCCACTAAGATTGGCAGGTTCCCCCGGCCGGGCTGGCCGGATAATTTCTCTCAGGAGCAGTTTCGTAAACACACGGAAAATTCCCTGAAACGTTTGGGCATAGAAACCCTCGATCTGACCCAGGTGCATTGTCCACCTACCGACCTTTTGCGGCAGGGTGAGATATTCGATTGGCTGAGAACCTTGAAGCGGGAAGGCAAAATCAAACAATTTGGATTCAGCGTGGAGTCGATGGCAGAGGCCCAGATATGCCTGCAACAAGAAGGGGTGGCTTCATTACAAATTATTTTTAATATTTTTCGGCAAAAAGCCATTGCCTCCATTTTCAAGGAAGCTCAGGAAAAACAAGTGGCCATCATAGTCCGCCTGCCGCTCGCATCTGGGCTGCTCTCTGGAAAAATAAATAAACAGACAAAGTTTGCAGAAAACGATCATCGAAATTTCAATCGGGACGGGCAGGAGTTTAATGTCGGAGAAACCTTTTCAGGCCTTCCCTTTGAAAAAGGACTCGAACTCGTTGATGGACTGAAAAAATTCGTGCCGGATAACCTGTCGCAGTTTGCCTTAAGATGGATTCTGGATTTTGATGCCGTGTCTGTGGTGATCCCCGGTTCTAAAAACCCCCGGCAAGTGGCAGATAATTGCGTAGCAAGCACCCTGCCCCCCTTGCCAAAGGAAACCCATGAGGCCTTGAGCAAATTCTACATTGACGAAGTCGCCCCCCATATTCGTGGGAAATATTAGCCATTTGCAAAAGTGAAACTTCAAACGCTCAGAAACCAACCGGAACTTCTTCGTTCCGCTCCATAGCAGGAAACAGCAAATTATTTTCCTTATGGATATGAAGATGCGTGTCTTCCTCCAGTTTTCTCAACTCTTCATACAAAAGCTGAAAAGACTGACAGCCATCTTCTGGCGCAACGTAGTCGTTAGCCAGTGTTCGCATTTGCTTTAGCAACAACCCTGCCTCGTCATGCTCATGACGCATGACCCGGATTGGTCCTGCAACAGCCTGCATTTGTAATCCTGAAAAATCGCGCTCCAGTTTTACTATCAAGGGAAAAAGCACCCGCTCCTCTTTGAGCAAGTGCGGTTCGAGGTCTGCACGTAAATTTTCAAACACTGTCTGCAAAGGTTTCAACTCAGGATGCCGGGGAGAATGTGCCTGGCAAACTTTTTCCATCAATGCCGTCAAACGCGGTAACGCCTCCTTGAGATAAACATGATGCGTGGACTGAATATGAACGGTCAATTCTCCCGGTGTTAAACCCGAAATATCTTTTTCATCGCTGGGGGAGGATTTCAACGCCATAATACGTTGATAGACCACATCGGTTTTCAGACCCTTTTCTTCACAGGCATTTTGAAGCGATACATCACCCCCGCAACAGAAGTCGATGTTCAATTCCTGAAAAACCGAGGCACAAGCAGAATTATTCTTCACAAAGCTTTTTACCGGATCGGTCATCTTCATTTTTCAACCCTTTCCACAAAAATGTTTGCATTCAAACCAATAAAAGATAAACATATCTATTTATACTTAATGTAAAGCCTGTATAATCCATTGTCAAGGTGTGATGCCCCGACTGGCAAAGTATAATGAAAACATTTTGAACCTGATCTGCCGGGAATCCATCCTACACTCGAAAAGAAAGACTAACTTTATCAAGGAAGCACTATGCAGGAAACGCAAGCTTTTACCGTTGTAAATATCGAACTGACCCCCAACCCTCGCTCGGTGAAATTTGTTCTGGATCGGAAAGTCATTGCTTCCGGCTCCAAAACCATTGAAGAGGGCGGTTACCTGGAAACCGATGCCTTTGCCCGTAACCTGTTCGCCCTTGAAATTGTGGATGTGGCTTATTTGCGGGATAATTTCGTGTCTGTCACCCTGATCTCCGCTGACCTTTGGGTGATTTTTAAAGACAAAGTTAAAAATATTATCGAAGCCGACCTGGAGAAGTATGCCGATGGGGATGATGAGGTTTCTGCATCCATTCTTGATGATTTCGATAAGGCAAAATACCCACAACTTTCCGATGATGAAAAAGTCATCATTGTTGAGGCCGTTCTTGACTCATCCGTCCGCCCTGCCCTGGCAAACGATGGCGGGGGCCTGGAAGTGATCGAAGTGGATGGACACATCGTTCGCATCCGTTATCAGGGTGCTTGCGGGGGATGCCCGAGTGCCACAGGCGGCACTTTGCGAGTCATTGAAAATCATCTGCGGGATCAATTGGACCCTGAAATCAAGGTACACACTTACGTTTAACCAGAATCTTTCCTCTAAATAAAGACACCTTTTCTCAGGTTGAAGACTATTTAAAGAATTGTCCGGTCGGGGTATTCAGAAACAGCCCCAGCGATATATCCTCCTGCTTTAAAAATCCATGATGTGGCAGGCTTCCCTGGGAAACCAGCTCAATGACCGCACAAACCGATGCGGCAGTGGTCCATGAAATGGCTTTCCAGTTTCGTGATTTGATCTCTTTCGGAAAATAACTGCGCACAAATTCATCCCGAGCCAGCTTGCCTTCCTTCCACCCTTCCACAGCAACATGGACGTAAACAACATCATCCTTGACTGGCGGCTTGGCGTGAACCAGAATTTCTCCTGCCTCAGTTCTCCTGTCTCTCATATACAATTCGTTAAAGAAAAAACGCATCAACTCGCCATGTCCGGGATAGCGAATGGTTTTGTAGTTCAAATGGTTCACCTTTCCATCATAGGTTTCACACAAAGTACCCAGCCCTCCTGATGTGGTGAAGGCCTCTAGCTGCACACCATCAATCACGATGGTTTCCAGTCCTTCCATCGCGGGCACACTAGCTCTTTGCCCATCCTGAATGACTTCACAGTTATTGAGGTATTCGTTGACCACTCCTTCGGCAGACCAGTTGAAGGCATAACCTAGAAGTCCGCGTGGATGCTGTGGCAAAGCCCCGACCCTGAGTTCCATACTGCGCAGGTTTTCGAATCCCTTCGCAAGATGCGCTCCGCAAATTCCGACAAACCCGGGAGCCAGCCCACATTGCGGGGCCATGATCGCTTTTGCCGATCCTGACATTTCGCGGATAGCCGAAGTGGTGGTGACATCTTCCGTCAGATCAAAATAATGTTTCCCTGCCTGATGCACTTTTTTGGCCACTGTCAAATTCAAATGAAACGGCAGGCAGGTGAGCGTGGCATCGTGTCCGGCAATCGCCGCCTCCAGCGCAGCGTCATCCGCAACCGATGCAGAAATCACTTTGAACGGGAAATCCTCATCCGGGCTGGTATCAAAACCTGTGACCTGATATTCGTTCAACTGCAATAAAGTTGCCGCCAGGCTTCCTACGCGCCCAAGACCAATCACCAAAACAGATTTGATGTTCTTTTCCATTCGAAACCCTTTCTATTTTTCAAGTCAAATGACTGAATAGTATTTCCAATTATCTCCCTCTCTTCACAGATCGGGCAAGCATCGCTTCTACCAGCAAGATTTTACTTATCTAATATGCGCCATCTTCCAGGTTCGATAAGAACCTGTTAGGTTTCTAACTCTAAAACCACTCTGCGCCAAAAATCGGCAAGCGTAATAAGAACGCTGACCTGTTTGGCAATAAGCAATTATCTCCTTATCCTTCTGTAATTCAGCAAGTCGTTGACGAAGCTGTGATAGAGGGATATGAAGTGAGCCGGGGATATGCCCCTCTTCTAGCTCATCTTCATCGCGAACGTCAAGGATGGTAGTCATTTGAGAATCCAGAGTTGTGATTTCGTGCCACTGGATGTTTTGAATCTCTCCCCGCATAACATGTTGAGCCACCATTCCAGCCAAATTAACCGGATCTTTTGCCGCGCCAAAAGGTGGAGCGTAAGCTAGCTCCAAATCTTCCAAGTCGTGAACGGTCAGGCCAGACTTTAAAGCGGTCGCCAAAACATCAATGCGTTTATCCACCCCGTCCTTTCCCAGAATTTGTGCCCCCAATAATCGGCCCTCAGTGGGATCAAACAAGATTTTCATGGCCATTCGTTGCGCCCCAGGATAATAATTTGCATGCGATGCAGGATGTAAATGCACAGTATCGTAAGGTATTTCATTTTTTTTCAGGGTTTTCTCGTTGGCTCCTGTGCAAGCCGCAACCATATCAAAACACCTTAAGATGGCGGTGCCACAGGTTCCAGAATATTTCATCGACCCACCAAATATATTTTCGGCAACAATCCGGCCCTGCCGATTTGCTGGACCAGCAAGAGGAACCAATACCCATTCTCCCGTTATAAAATCCCGCACTTCAATCGCATCCCCTATTGCCCAAATATGCGGATCACTGGTTCCGAGACCCTCATTGACTCTAATCCCGCCCTTGTCACCAATCTCCAGACCTGCATTTTTTACTAACTCCGATTCGGGTCGAACTCCTATCCCCAAAATAACTACATCCGCAGGAATACGCGCCCCGCTTTTTAATTCAACCACGGTGGCCTGCTCCGTATAGGGTTCGGGGTTATCAAAACAAGCAACCGCATCATCTAAATGCAGCTTGACCTCCCTGGAGACAAGCTCCTGATGAAGCCATGCGGCCATCTCAGGATCTAAAGGAGCCATGACCTGCGGCAAACCTTCAACCAGCGTGATATGCAACCCTTTCCTATGAAGTTGTTCCACCATTTCCAAACCAATGAATCCGCCGCCGACCACTACCGCCCCGGTGGCTTTCTTTTCGCTGATCCATTGGAGTATGGCCTCCATATCCGGAATTCCACGGATAGAAAAAAGACCCTCCCGATCAATTCCAGGAATGGGTGGTTTTAAAGGACGGGCGCCTGTAGAAATAATCAGGTCGTCATAGCTTTCCCAGTAATCCTTGCGCGATTTCAGGTCGCAAATCAGGATGCGTTTCTTTGATGGATCAAGCTCAATCACCTCAGACATCACTCGAACTTCGATATTAAATCGAGCGCGTAATCCTTCCGGGGTTTGAACCAGTAAATCTTCCTTGTCCTGGATTTCACCTCCGATATAATAAGGAAGACCACAGTTAGCAAAGGAAACATATGGGCCGCGTTCAATAATAATGACCTCAGATTCCTCCGACAGTCTTCGGGCATGCGCGGCGGCTGTCGCTCCACCCGCTACTCCCCCCACAATTAAAATACGCTTCTTCATTAATCAGCCTCCTCAATGGATTGGCTACCTGTCAAAAAACACATACTTCTCCAACCTGGTCTATTTTTCCTTATGCGCATTCATTTCCTTTTCTATAATACAATATAGTTCTCAATAGGAAGAAAAAGACTATGAATCACGACTCAAATTTACCGGGTTTAAAGACAAGGCAGGTCACCCGTTTTGTGCTGGTCCATTTTACCGGGGAAGATTCGTCCACCTATGAACACATCAAGCAATCTCACCTTGATGAAGGCGAGCCTGAAATCGGTTTCCATTTCATCATCACGACACAAGGCACAACTTTAATGGGAAGGCACATTTCGAAGACAGGATTTCATTATCCGGAACTGGATGACACAAGCATTGGAATTTGTGTAATAGGAAACCGCGATGAAATGAGCGATGAGCAATCAATCGCCCTCACTTTAATACTCGAAAAATTGAAATCCGACTATCCATCGCTGGAAACTGTAAAATACCTGTACAAAAAACACTAGCCCGCATATTGCGTGAGAGTTTCTAAATCACCCCAGCCCCTCTTCAGAGAAGAGGGGTTCATTGAAGCTCCCTCTCCCACGGGAGTGGGTCGTATTTCACTTCCCCCTCTGAAAAAGTCAGATATACTGTCTGCAAGGAGGATTGCCCGTGATTCGACAGGTTTTAAAAGTTTTCAAAGCTTTAAACTCAAATGAAAAGCCCTGGCAGCTCAGTCTCGGCCTGGCGTTTGGCGGCGTCATTGGCTTGATGCCATTGTGGACTCCGCACAACATCGTCCTGCTATTTCTTGCTTTCATCATTAATTTGAATTTTGCCCTCCTGCTCATCGGAGTTTTCTTTTTCTCCGGCATCGCCTACATTCTTGACCCCCTGTTCCATCAAATCGGTTTGGCAGTTCTGACTTCAGAGGGACTGCAAAGTTTCTGGAACGGATTCTTTAGCAATTCGATTTTCCTCTTTGACAGACTGAACAACACCTTGGTAATGGGCAGCTTGATTTTCTCCCTGATCTCTGCGGTGCCACTGTTTTTTATTTTCAATTTTCTCATTCGAAAATACCGCGAGCATTTGATGGGGTTGCTTGAAAAAATACCTTTTCTTAAATCTCTCAAGCTGGCAAAAGCATTCAACACGGTCACGGGAGGCGGATCATGAAACTTTTCCGCTGGCAGGGAGTACTGGCTTTCGCTTTAGTCGGTGGTGTCGTGGGAGTTTTCCTGTTCCTGTTCCTCGATGGCATGATCGAAAGAGGCATTGAAGAAAAAGGCTCCGAAGTGGCAAAAACCCAGATAGACATAGGTTCCCTGACCACTTCTTTATTGTCCCAATCTGTAGCCCTGTCCAGAATTGAAATCGCCAACCCCGATAACAACATGGAAAACCTGATCCAGTTTGAAAAACTTTCACTGGACCTCAACGGGGCGCAGATTGTTTCGCACAAAATAATCATCGACGAACTTCAGGCTCACGGCATAAAACTCAACCAGAAGCGAACCCAACCCGCCCAAGTAATCAGGAGCGCTGAATCGACTCAAGAGGCAGGACAAGAAAGTGCCGCCAGCCAAAGTAGCCTTCCCGGCTTGGGCGAACTGAGCGGGTTAAGCGTAAAATCTCCAGAAGAAATTCTCAAGTCCGAAAAACTTGAGACTCTGGAAGCCGGGAACCGGGCTAAAAAAACCATCGATGATTTAAAAGCCAAATGGGAGAAAAAGTTTGAGACCGACCTCAACCCCAACGCTCTAAAAGAAACCCAACAGAAGCTGACTGAATTGCAGAAGAAAGTCACCGGCGGAGACTTGACAGAAATCCCCAAAGCCTTGCAAGAATTCGAAAATCTGCAAAAAGATATTCAGGATCGAATGAACCGCATCACTTCAATGAAATCCGAATTCGAAAAAGACATGCAAATGGCAAAGCAGCAGGTCGCTGACTTGAAGAATCTGCCGCAGAAAGATTTTGAACGATTGAAAAATAAATACTCACTAAGCCCTGGAGGCGGAAAAAATATTCTTGGGTCAATGCTGGAGGGTCCGTTAAAAGAAAAACTGGACAAGGCCTGGAAAACATACAAAATGATCAGCCCTTATTTAAATCAAGGTAAGAAATCTTCTCGGGAACAGCAGGAATACGTTCGCGGCAAGGGAATAGATATTTCGTTCGCCAAGGCATCTCCCTACCCCGATTTCCTGCTTAAACATGGCGACCTGTCTTTGATTCTTTTCGACACGGAAGTAAAAGGCGAAGTGAAAGATTTATCAGACAACCAGACCGTCTACGGGAAACCCGCCAAGCTGAACTTTCAATCGGGCAAAAACCAAAACTTTAACTCCTTTGCTCTCGCCGTCACGATGGATAAAACTGGCCCGCAATCCCTGGACTCCATCGCTCTGGACATGCAGGGACTCAACCTGAAAAATGTGGGTCAAGCAGAGCTTAAAGACGGCTCGGCAAAAATCAATGGCTTATTAACTATCATTGATGAAAATAATTTAAATGGCATTTTCAAAGCCGAACTGGATGGCGTGGCACTTTCAATTCCCCAACAGGAAGGCAACGAACTGGCTAACACCATCGCGCAATCGTTATCAAGCATTGACCGAATCAATATTTCTGTCGAAATCAGCGGAACAATAGAAAATTACCAGTTGGATATAAAATCGAACCTTACCGAGATCGTCTCCAAAGCAGTCAAGAAAGCCCTGGCTGGAAAAATGAAAGGATTTGAAAGTTCCCTGATGTCCGCCATTCAAGCAAAAACTGGCGATGTCCTCTCCGGCACCAGTGGTTCGCTTTCCGGCTTGCTCGGTCAAAACAAAATTTTAAATGATAGCGGGTCTGCTTACGGCGGGTTGCTGGGTCAAGCTAAAGGCGGAGCAACAGAGCTGGCAAAACCCAAAGGCGGCCTCTCGCTACCCGGCGGATTAAAACTTCCGTTTTGATTTAAAATAATCAAGCCCTCGCCCCGTCATGCTACTCCATTAAATAAACCGACAGGTTTAGGCCAGCACTCGTCTTCTATAAACCACCATCAGGGAATATATCAGGCATACTGTCGCTATGGTTGCGGGGAATAAGGCAGTCGTTAGCGAATAGTTTTCCAAGGCTAAAATAACAAAAAAGTTACGTGCTGCCATAATCACAAAAAATATCAACTGCTCTTCAAGAGGGTACATATATGCCTTCCTAAAGGTTGGAGCAAACCCCAACACATCGACCGTCGTCAAGATCACCACGGCCCATAACGGATCCGAGGTCAGGTACCAAAGGGGTAAGGATATCATGGCAAATACAAAAAATATCCAGTCTACTCGGGTGATGGTGCTATCTGACTTCTTGATATAAGCCAAAAAAGCAACATAGATGGAAATAATACCGGAAAACCCTATTACCCAGGCACCCGCCCCGCCTTTATCTGCAAGCTGAGCCAGAAAAACAATACATGTAGAAGACCCCCATATTACCCAGGAAAACACATGCGGCCTGATTTTACCCTGAAGAATAGAACGTATATAGGGGTAATAGGCAATTATTGTTAGCCCGATAGCAATAGCACTGAATAGCTGTTCTTGATTCACAAGAGGCTCTCAATATTTTATATGTTTCCTGAAAAACCTGAATGGTACGGGTTTAAAAAAAGGCAGGAGTTAAGCGTCCCGGCTCGCCATTAAGAAGATGCTCGTTCAATAGCTTCTCCTATCAGTTGGGCTGCATGCTCGGAACCTTCCCAGTCATCCAACTCGACCCATTTCCCTGGCTCTAAATCTTTATAGTGAGCAAAAAAATGGGCAATTTGCTCCAGAAGGATTTTAGGCAAATCGGTATATTCTTTGACATCTGAATAATAAGGGTTCAAGGCATCAACCGGGACAGCTAGAATTTTTTCATCCGCCCCTTTTTCATCCCTCATTTCCAAAACTCCGACAGGTCGGCAACGGACGATGCAGCCGGATAAAAACTCCACAGGGGAGGCCACCAGAATATCAAGGGGGTCACCGTCTTCGGAAAGGGTATGCGGCACAAATCCGTAATTACAGGGGTAACGCATTGAAGTGTGCATGACGCGGTCTACATACAAAGCACCGGATTTTTTATCCATTTCGTATTTCACCGGTTCACGACCAAATGGAACCTCAATGATAACGTTGATATCCCACGGGGGTGCTTCGCCTATCGGTATTGCATCAATATTCATAACAGGTCACTTAATTTATAGAACGAAAATTCATTCAAGGTTTATAACTCATTCAGCACTGGGGACAATAGATCTGTCAGGAAGTGTCAAACTGATCAGGCTTTTTAAAGCCCACTGGAAATGTTTCAACTAATGGGAAGGTAGCCAGTCACCATTCCTGTAAGGAATGCCGAGGGCCGGAATCGAACCGGCACGAGGTCGTTGGTAAAATATAACGCCCTCGAGGGATTTTAAGTCCCTTTATTGATAATGTAACTTATTGATTTTATTGGTAATTAAAATTATTTTCCTGTGTATGTGTAAGAAACTGTGTAAGTTTTGACCGATTTTAAACCACATTCAAGCCCCTAATACAGCTTCTAATGCATTTTACTTTTTCTCCTATTAGATGTCTTCTTATTTTTTGCAGATAGGCGTCTCTGGCTAGGAAGGCAGTCGAATCTCTCGGAACGACTCGCCAAGCTGAAGCGCCGCACTTCGCCGATCACCCATATCGACTAGCATGTCTAGGATTCGTAAAAACTTCTGCGCCAGCGTAAGAGTCATAGGTGCGTCACGATGTGCAAAGTGTTGTACCAGCTCCGCAATGCGCGCTGGAATGAAGGTCCCGTGCCAACCTTTTAGGTTGTCGGGACCGTCCCCTATAATTGCGAGGACTTGGTCTGCAAAGACTTCGGCTGGGTAGTTGACCCGAGCTCGTTCAGAGAGCGTCAAAAATGGGTCCATCACTGAAGCCGCCCATCCGCCAGCGCGAATGAAGCGATCAACTAAGGGCAGGATGCGGGTGATTTCAGACCAGTCACCATTCACATAGCGGGCGGCCCCCTCCGCTCGCTCTACTGAGACAAACATCAACGTGCGAACAAGATTTGGTTGATCGAAGCCTGAAAATTCTCCACTCCTGTAGGTGTCCCGCTTTAAGACAGAGTCTTGCAGAAGCCGTTCAAGACAGAGATCAAGTATTGTAATAGAGTCCACAGGAACGATTGGCGCATCGAACACATAAGCGCAAACAAAGGTATCCGCGAATGGTGAGAGAAGGGCCCAGCAATTGTCCCCTTCAAGGTCCAAAATCGGGTCAAGAAAACGGGCCTGAAAATCGGCGAGCGGGATTAGGCCAGCTATGTGACCCAGCCGCGATCCAAGCGTATGCGTCCACTCAAAAATTCGGGTTGCTGACCGATCACGACGCCCCGGCTTCACCCACGGCGGAGCATTTTTCTGGTTAGTCCAGTCAAGAACATTGGCAAGGAATTCGAGAAGGTTATTTTGTGCCTCGCTGTTCAGAACTTCATCGAAAGGGAGGTACTTGAGGATTTCTGCTGCCTGCTTTGAGTGCCAGAAGACATCCGGTTCACCCCACCTCTCGGCCAAGTCAGTTGCATCACCCATATCATAATCTTCGTAGACTTGATGCCCACGTCGGCCCGTTCCGGGTTCGACTTTCACCCATGCTGGAGGAGGTAACGGAAGAGGAGCCCAGCCGCTTCCACTCTCATAGAACTCAAGCGCCGTTTTGACTTTATCTTGTGCTTCACTTGAAGTGAGAAGTGGTTCACCATATTGACGGGGCTGGTCTTGCGGGCGTGAAGGAACGCTACAGAGAGAAAATGCCAAGATCAGAGCGGACCAAGTAAGCTTGGAGTCATTAGACCAAAGTTTGCAAGCTTCTTCAATTGCTGCTGACGAAACGACTTCAAGTGGATGCGCAATCATCTTGAGGAGGTCTCGAGCTGTGCCGTGCGCTGCAGTCCTCTCGCGAATATCCGCTGCAAGGCCACGCGCCACGTAAATCCCATGGTGCCAGGGAATAACGGATTCTGGGGACGACATTAGATCGGGTTTCTCTGGAAAACGAATTGCACGCCTTAGAATATCACGAGCCCACTCAAGATCTTGTTGTGTACGCCCTTCTCGAAAGTTAAGCACTATGGCCGCTGTCGCTGCGACTGCACCCCGATGTATTCCAAACCGCTCTTCTTCATTCTGGTTGCTCGAGTTTTCGAATAAGTTAACGGTGTCTGCTTCCTTGGCTAACTTAATGGCATCTTCAACGGTATAGGTGTCATTCAGTGCCTTTTCTTCGAAGGATTTGGATGCCCACGTCCAAAGGCCCGTTTGCCTGAGGTATTTAGTAGCCTTTTCAGCCTTAGCAACATTTTCAGGTTCAGCAGCAGAAGGGCTAACATGGACAATGGCAATCTGGTCTGAATCCTCTTCGGTGCGGTAGCTCTGATAGTTTTTCGGGTCCGCCAGCTCGGCATATTTGAGGGCCTGCGCTGTGAGATGCTCCCGCTCCTCCTGAATGTTGCGGTGTTCTTCGTATTGGTAGGGCAAATTGTTCTTGAAATTTAGAATCGCTTCTCGCGCTCGGCCACGGAAAGGCTCCGTTGCAAAGACGAAGCTGGGTACCATCCAACTAAGCTGTTTCTTACGGACCGGCCTGGCATTTGCAGCCTGGACCGCTTCAAAGTGGGGTTTGTCGGTTCTACCCTTGAAACCCATCAGGTTGGCCGTTGATGAAAAGTAGTCTTGCTCCCATCGGTTATCATCTGCAGCTAACAGCCTTTGCGATGTAAAGAGTGGAAATGTTGTTTCAGACACCGTCTCGGTGTGGAGTGTAAGCATTGAAGCCATTCCTAGGATGGCTATGCATTCATTTCCCTCTACAATTTGTTGTATCAGCTCGTCAACAGACCGGTCGCGATCAAGCTCGGCGAAGCACCACTCCTCAAGCGCCATAAACCCACAGCCGATGGCTTCGGGCGCAAACATTGACCGAAACCAAAGATACTCTCGATTCGTTCCCCAGAAAATTTGAGTGCCCCAGGGAAATGTTAGTTCAAGCGGTATAGGGATGCCACTACGGTCGTATGAGTGGCGATGTAACTGTTGCCACGCGGTCATCGCATGATTACAGAGTTCTCGAAGGAGACGCAATGCATGGTCAGGCGATGATTGGAATAGTGAATGAAAGGGGTCGCGCAGCGGTGAAGGGGGATTGAAGCTTTGGTGGTCGTCGTTGATCGACAGTCTTTCCCAATCGTGGTAACTGAAATCGCCTATAGTACGTAAAGGAGAACAAGCATCAATCACCATATTCTCGTGACGTGTGCGTTCCGCCTCCGGTTTTTCCAAGATTGCTTTGCGTCGCTCAGCATGATCATGAAGTTCCTGCTTTTCTCGGGCGGCTTGCTCGTCTGGAAGTTCCTCCCGTAGAAATGCGAGTGCAAACTCAAAGACTGGCTGGGGCAACGATTGAGCCAAGATAGGTGTGTAGTTGATAATGTTATGAAATTCATCATCTCTTATGCGCTCTAATTTGGTGACCCGTTGCAAATACTCAGCTGCAACTGTCGGATAAGTTTTGGATGATTTTAAGAGAAGTTGGCTCAACGATTTTCGGAAAGAGTCCATGTCGGAAATCTTTCTCCAAAACTCAGAGTTCTCGTCAGAATTATAGAAGGGATAAATCTTGTCGATGGCGGCCAACCAAATAGCGCATTGTTGCAGAAGCGAACTAGACGTTGCGTTGCGAATGTTGACTAATGCATTTTGCCAAACCTCGAAGATGGCGACGACCTCTGGATAAAGCCGCTGGGGAATGTCTGAAATGCGCGGTAGAATAAAGTCGATGAGGCGACGCCACGCTGCGTAATCGGAAGGCCACCCGAGGAGATCCGCGATTCGTTGGCGTTGTTCTCGGGGAAGATCACCAGTAAGAATAAGCTCATTTGGGGTTGTCTTCTCAGCCTGAATCCATACGAGCGTCTTCCTGAAAAGTAGGAAATCATTGGCAAAGACGACCGTTGCGAATTGGTCTTCATCATTTTCAAACCTTGCATTTCCCAAGGGACCAAGCAACCACGCTCTTAACCATTGTGACCGTAGTTCCGAATCCTCCGTTTGGGCAAGGTACGCTGACCAGTTTGTTCCCTGCGAGTACTCCCATTGGGAGTTGAGCTCGACGACGCGAGCTACTGCCGGAGGTTCACCGCAGGCCTTGATAACGTCAATCCATTGTTGTCCGCAATCTGCAAGGATATGGAAGAAGGCCCATTCGAAAAAAATATCATGGGCAAAGCGGATGGAAACCCCTTCGCGAGCATTTTGGAGTATGCCGTCTGATCTTAGATCATCAATGCGTGTGAGTGAGGTTAGCTGACTAAGGGGAACCGGCTGGCTAAGCTGGCGGGCACGAATATTTGCTAATTCGAGCAATGCGCGCTGGCGTTCAAGCGCATTTTGACCCGTTTCATTGTAACCTCCCCGACTCCACCAATTCCCAATTAAATCGATTTCAGATTGAGGGGCGAATGTCGAAGCGCTGGGGTCGGCCATGTAATTTTGGTTCAGCACTTTTGCAAAAAAGGGCCGTCGGACAATCTCTCGCACTTGGGCTGATCCAAATAAAAGTGGTCTCAGGTGTGGTTTGGCGTTAGCGAGTGCCTCAGCTTCATCGTCGCTCAACTGAGTAATGTTAATCGTCTCTACCTTCAGGGGGTCAAGAAATTCGCCCAGCCAATTGCGAAGCACCTCAATACCCGTATCGCGAAGGGAGACTACTATGCGCCAGTTGTTTAACAATGGCGATTTCACAATGGTGTGAATTATGTCTATGATGATGGGCTGATGTTCTTTTTCGATGCGATCAATCGCATCGATGTAGAAAATTGGGAGCACCAGTAGCCTCGACCTCTACGAGAAGCTGTTCCAGTGGCGCACCCGACAAGCCCTGCGAGGTCGCATAGCTAATCCAGTTGGTCCCTTCGAGTTGCTCGGCTTTAAGAAAGAGGATCGGCCCCTGTTCTAGCGAACGTTGCACTGCCCGCCTCACTAGGACTGATTTACCACTTCCCGGTAAACCCCTTACCTGGACGACATGAGCCGTAGTGAGTTTTGTGTCTAGACTCTCTAATAACTGGGTTCGGTCGAGCTTTGTTCCACCAATATCGTCAGGAATGAGGTTCGTGTAACTCTTAGCTAACTCTGTCAATTTGCCTAAGTCATGGCTTAGAGAAGTCGCACCACGGAGACGCGCGACTGGTGAAATGAAATGCACAAGTCGTGTGCGATTAAACTGACCTGATTTACCTGCTGATGAACGTGCTAGCTGGACTACTCGCGACCAGACAAGCGAAGCCTTGGCTGCGTCGTCTGGTGCGAGACAATCCCGAATACGATTAATGGCTTCAGAAGGATCAGTAGAACCTTCGCGAAGGAAGTCGAACTGTATTAGTACAAAATGAGCAAGAAAGTGATGTACTTCTTCAGTCGTACATGACATCCCCTTTTCTTCTTCCAACAGAGTCACAACATCGTTCTTAACGGTTTTAATGTCTGGGCTGGCGTTTCCACCCTCAACAAATCGAGCATGGAAATGGTCAGGCGTCAGACTTTCACGAGCCAAATCGCAAAGTGTTTTTAGTGCTCGTTCTTTGGAAGGGGTAATGGTTCCAACTGCCGTTCCGTAGCGGTCGACATTAAAGCGAAAGTCAGGCTTATTAAAGGTTGCCCAACTGTCTCGGATGATTTCGCGAAAGTCTTCATTCGAATTTGCACTGCTGATCGTGAGAGAACGTTTTACTTGTAGGCTAAGTCGAGCAGGGTTCTTTGAATCATCTTCAAAGTCGACAATCACATCATCGAGGGGTTCACCGAAATCGCGTTGTTGGACCGAAACTTGAATAACAGTTCGATCATCGATCCCAGGTGCATAAGCTTCGGCTAATAACGCAGCGAGATAAAATGCAGCCGCGTCACCTTCAAAGGTAAATCCTTCGCCGCCACCGATTTCAGGTGATTGTGACATCGCTATTTTGAAAAAGGGTTTTACCCCACCACGGATGGTCGAGTTATTCGAGAATTTCTATTCGATAGCACTACAGTCATTAAGCCGTCCTCACTGGAGTCGGGTTTTCACTTACAGAACAGATTTTTACAAAGTATACCTCAAAGATTTTTTTTCAGGGCTTTTCCTTTTTTCGCCCCTCAGTCATCTAGGTTTTTCAATTCAGGTTTTACAGCATCGGAAGTTTTAACCGGCAAGGGCGTGCCTCCTTCACTCCGTTATGCCCTGTGGGTTGCAGTTTTCTGCCGCTACTGCCTCTCCTGAAAATATGAAAGGCCCGGATGGTTCGGGCTTAAAAAATAAGGAGGAAAAAATGGAACATTTGATCGTCATGCACGAACTGGAAGGTTTGAGCGAACCGGAACATCTTGGCTCTAAAAAGAACAAATGTGTAAATGTTCAAACTTTACAATTGTGCGCAAAACCGCTAAGCTGAAATAAGGAGAAATTCTCTCAATACAGGAGTAAAAATAATGCGACGTTTATCCATAGAGGTCACCCCGGAGCAACACCAACGGCTAAAAGCCGTCGCCGCCCTCCAAGGCAAGACCATAAAAGATTACGTTCTTGAACGTGCCTTGCCACAGCTCCCGGATTTGAGTTCCATGTCCGAAGAAGAGGCGGTCAATAAACTGGAAGATTTTTTGAAACCCCGCATCGAGGCCGCAAGGAAGGGTGAATTTTCGCCCCGGTCGGTCGAACAGATTTTTGAGGATGTACGGCAGGAACAAAAATAATGCGGCCTTATGAATTAACCAAGGATGCGGAAGCCGACTTGGAAGAAATTGCCCGGTACACAATTGAGGAATGGGGCGAAGCCCAAGCCGAAAGTTATCTGGGAAAAATCAGCCAGTGTTTTAAGAATATCACTAAAAACAAAGTAGCCTCCCGAACCTTTTCAGAAAAATTCCCCGATGCGCAAGTCATCCGCTGCGAGCATCACTATATTTTCTATTTGTATCTCAAGGGGGAAAAGCCCATCATCTTCGCCGTTCTCCACGAACGGATGGACATGTTGACGCGTTTAAAAAATCGTCTGGGATAAAAATCGGATTTATATTTCCTGATCCGTAAGGGTCGGCGAGCCGCCGTTGTTAACATCCCCAACATTTGGAGTTTTGTAGCACTCAAAAAGCCTGAAAAGTCCCCTCCACGGGTGGTGGTGCCGAGGGCCGGAATGAGTTGTAGCTTGTTCAGCCGAGACCAGATTTTCTTGCCCAAAAAAGATATTGCTATTTTCCTCTCCCGTGAGGGAGTGCCGAGGACCGGAATCGAACCGGTACGAGGTTACCCTCGAGGGATTTTAAGTCCCTTGCGTCTACCAATTCCGCCACCCCGGCTCAGGTGTTCATGCTTTTAAAGAAATTTCCGGCTGGAATTGGGGTTCACCGGAGTTTGTAGTGAGGGATGTTAACAGTTTCCATTTAAAATTCCAACTGCCAACAGTATCAATTTTTTTAATTTCTGCCTCAAACCCACATTGTATCCATCCCCAATTTCATCATAGAATGAAAAGTTCACAACCACTTTAATGAAACATTGAGGAACTTTGCTTTGAGGGATCCTAAACGAATATTAAAGAAACTGCTGGGACCGGAAGCAACCGTCGAACCTTTTGCGGAGACTGGCGAACCTTTAGAGCAAACGGTCGCAACGTTTCGCGATGTGGTCAAATGCCGAAAAATCCGCGACTACGTGCAGGAGCAATTTGGCTTCAACCTGGCCTTTTCACCGGAGGTTTTTCATGGCCTACTCAACATCCCGCAAATCAATTATATTGAAACGACAAAAAGAGACCTGGAAGTGGAAACAGTCTCTCTAAAAGAAATCCGTTCTCCCGACTCCCCCGTCACCATCGCTAATTTGAATTCGGTTCTGCGGGAACTCTATGCCAACCTTTTCCTGATCAAGGAACGCATCAGTAAGGACTTCCCCAATGCCGTTTTAATCAACGAAATGCGCACCGAGCATATTGACCGGGTCCAGCACCTCGTTAAAACCATTGCGGTATTGCACGGTAACCTGACCGGGTATCTGCTCACCAGCTGGAAAGCAGGACGCATCGAAAAAGAGTTCCGGTCTCTTTTTCCCAACTCAATAAAGGCGCACCCTCTTCGCAGCACCTTCCCGCTCATTGAGCATGAACTCGAACTGTATCGCGAGGTTCTTAAAACTCAGAATAAATGGAAAGCAATAGAACTCGACCTGTTCGCCATAATTCAGCACCCTCAAGGTATTAACCCGCTGCTCGAAAATATCCAGGAAATGGGCAACCGGCTATGGCAGATCATTTATCAGAGTTCCGACATACGGCAATGTGTAGACCTTGCGGGAATTGACTTTGGGGATATCCAACCACTGTTCGATAACGATAAAGTAGCCTTGAATCCCTCAGGCTAACCACTCGGCGTGGGGCCGATATGGCGGAGCAAACTCATCAAGCCGAGATAAATCTTTGTTAGCCAGATAAAGCATGGCTACTAGCTTCCCTCGCTAGAGGACTAGCCTTTGACTTGGAAGCCTTCTATTTTGTCCAATAGCAGGTGTTTAACGGTAGACATTTTTTGCGCTTCCAGGAGGGCATTTTTTCCCTCTTCCCTAAGTCGGTTGAGGCGCAAATCGAGACGTACAAGGTTGGTAAAAAGAGGCATGAATTTCGCTAAAACCACGGCTCCCTCATCGGTGATTTCATTATCCGTGAGGACGAGGTTCTGCAAGCTCAAAAGATTGTCTGAAACTGCGATGTATTTAACCCCTTCGTTGCCCAACCGATTATAAAACATATTCAGCGAAGTCAGGTTAACCAGCACTTCAGACTGGGCAATATATTTTGCCCCTTTAGCACCACATAAATTCGTGCCAAAAGCCAGATGTGTGAGGGGTCGCAAAAACTCCATGCGAGAGATGTCCTTGGCACCATATTCTTTCAAATAAGTAGCGGTGAGATCAAGGGTTTTGCCATCTTTGCTCAAATTCATTCGAACAATCGATTCGGTCGCAGCCATGACCCTTTCCTGCCCCATGGCGGTCTTATTACCACTGTAATCCATAATTCCCTTTCTCCAGCAAATTAAAACTCAATACGGCTTCCCCGGTTTGGGTCGAACTTTTGACGATGCCTCGATTATACACCGGTTTGAGGTTCACAGGCAACTACTCGGCGTAGGGTCAGTTGGCAACCCACTCCAGAAATAGGCTCCACGCCTTTGGCGCTCAAATCAGCGACACCGGCCCATTGCCCATTCAACCAAGATCACCCTTTTTTCGCGGAAGTGATATTTGACCTCATGTCTCGTGCCCCGCAGGGGTAAAAAGATATTGCAGTTGCCCCTACGGCTAGTAGTGGATTTTTTGCTGAAAATAATTTAAAATGCGGACTAAACCTCAATTTAGGGAGTAGATGGTATGGCTGGATTATACAGAACCGAGACTGAAATGAGTCTGGGTAATAACGTAATCGTAACTCAAATGACCCAGGCCATAAACTGGGCACGAAAATATTCTTTTTTTATCTATCCCTTCATCACCGCATGTTGCGGAATGGAGTTCATGTCTGTAGCCGGCCCCCGGTACGATCTCGATCGAATGGGTGCAGCGTTTCCCCGGTTTTCACCGAGGCAGGCCGACCTGCTCATGGTCGTTGGAACCATCAGCCACAAACAGGCCCCTATTCTCACCAAGGTCTACAACCAGATGACTGAACCCAAATGGGTGGTTGCTTATGGAGTGTGCACGGTTTCCGGCGGGTTCTACGACAACTATTCCACTGTGATGGGAATTGACACCCTCATCCCGGTCGATGTCTACATTCCAGGATGCCCACCAAGGCCCGAAATGGTGATCGATGCGCTGATGAAATTGCAGGACAAAGTGCAAGGGGAAACCTTGGAAGACCACGTCAAAGGCCCGGCTCTCGTCACCCCCGCCAGCAAACTCTAGCCAGCGTGACGCTGGACCCAGCGAGCAACAGCTCAGTTGGCAGGCAAAATGTTACCTCGGCTTGATGACGAACTCTTTCTATCTGCCTCCCCTGTAAGAAGTCAGAGACCCCGTTCGGACAACCCCTCATAATTATCAGGACGACGACCTGGCGGCCAGTAAAATTTACGCTCCTTTTCATTAATAGAAAGGTCATTGATGCTGGCAATACGCCTGTGCATGAGACCGTTCTCATCAAACTCCCAGTTCTCGTTGCCATACGAACGAAACCAGGAGCCAAAAGCATCACGCCATTCATAAGCAAATCGTACAGCGATGCGTGCATTATCAAAGGCCCACAGTTCTTTGATCAGGCGGTAGTCGTGTTCCTTCGACCACTTGCGTTGAAGGAACTGCACAATAGCTTTACGCCCCGACAGAAACTCCGAACGATTTCGCCAAACACTATCAGGGGTATAAGCCAGCGCAACTCGTTCAGGATCACGCATATTCCAGGCGTCTTCCGCCATTCGCACTTTCTGAGACGCTGTTTCCTGTGTAAACGGTGGGGTTGGGAGTCGAACACCCAGGTTTATCGACATTTCATTCTCCGGCACTAATTAATTATAGTTATTCAGGTTGTTGTGTTTACCGGTTCACGGTTTCCTGCTTTAACAACTCTGCCTTCAGTCTATTTATTTCTTCAGTCAAAGGTTGCGTCAACGCATCGACCTGTTCCTGCGTGAAACGGGGTCGGATATGCTTGGGGCAGTTCACGTCCCAGGCTTCCACTGTGAAAGTGATGACACGTTCAGGGCGCGCCTTGTAGTCGGGGCTGGTGACCTGAGCCGTCAAGCTGGCATCATCTTCGACAACCCTGGCCCTGCCCCAGACTTTGACCCGCCGCTGATTTTCATAATCCATCAAAAAAATGAAGGCCCGGTTGTTCTCTGACAAATTTCCCAGAGTGACGTATTGGCGGTTGCCTGAAAAGTCGGCAAAGGCCAGGGTTTTTTCATCCAGAACTTTGAGAAACCCTTTCTCCCCTCCCCGGTGCTGGATATAAGGGTGCCCTTCAGAACTTGTGGTCGCCAGATAAAAGGAATCCCGCTCAGCAATAAAACCTTTAAGGTCTGGCGAAACCTCATCTTTCCAGCCACCCTTTTCTTCCATGCTGGCGTATCCTGCACGCGAGCCAAACCGCTCCTGCTGAGACTTCACCGCAGGCGTGAACGCAATGTCGCTGACTGGTGTCTTCATGGTTTTTTCCTTTCATATAAAAAATAACGGGCCCGAAAAAAGTTTTTCCGGGCCCGCAATATTTAGCTTGAAACCAACTCTTCAACCTTGGGGAAGTCGTTGAGTGTCCCAACCACATTATTAAAATAGTTGCTGAAAATAGTGAACACCACCAAAGCAATGATCTCGGTGACCTCTTCATCCGAGTAACCGGCTTCGTGCATTTCTTTCACTTCTTCCGTCGCCACAGCCCCGCGGGTTTCCAAAATGCGACCGGCAAACTTTAAAGCCGCATTGGTTTTAGCGTCTGGCGACTGGCCCAGCCTTCCGTCTCGCACTTCCTCATCGCGCAACCCGGCTCCCTTGCTCAGAGCGCAATGGACCGACACACAATAAGCACAACCATTGGATTCAGAAACATGAAGCGATATCTGTTCCTTCAAATGTGCAGACAAAACTCCTGTGCTCAACAGGTTCCAGAAGTTCAAATAAGCCTCCGCCACAACAGGAGAGTGCGCCATCGTCTTGATCATATTGGGTACAGTGCCCAGACTGGCTTCCACTTCCCGATAAATGTCCTTAACCCTGCCACTCGCTTGTTCTGTTTCAATCGCCTGAATTCTTTGCATGATGATCTCCTTTTTTTAAAGTTAGTTTTAATTAAAATCAAGCCCTGCCATGAACATATCCACCATCTACAGGCAGGATCACGCCTGTCACAAAACTGGAAGTGGCAAGATTGAACACCACCTCGGTAATTTCCTGCACCTCGCCGACCCGGTTCATCAACGTAGTCCCACCATAAGAGTCAACATCCAAATCTCCCCATATTGGAGTCCGAATCGTCCCGGCGGCCACCGCGTTGACACGGATATTGTCGACCGCCAGTTCACTGGCCAGACTGGTGGTCAGGGCGTGCACACCGCCTTTGGTGCTCAAAGCAGCGCTTGAGGGAAAGCTCGCAGTCGGATGGAGGACCAGCACCGTTCCGATGTTCACAATACTTCCGCCGCCCTGCTGCTTCATTTGCCGCACTGCGGCCTGACTCACGAAATAGGTTCCCTTAAGATTGATATGGATGAATTTGTCGATATCCTCTTCCGTGTTTTCCAGAAAAGGTTTCACCCCATAAATCCCGGCGTTGTTGACCAGCACATCAACACCGCCAAAACGTGCAACCGCCGTGCGCACCATCTTTTCACCCGTCTCCTTGTTGCCGATATCTCCTGCAACCAGGGCAATGCGGCTTTCATCCCCCAAAGTACGGGCCGCGGCAGAAAGCTTCTTTTCATCTCTGGCGTTCAACACAACGTTGAACCCTTTTTCCAGAAACCCCCTGGCAACATCGAGACCAATTCCACTGGAAGAACCCGTCACCAACACTGTTTTACTTTTCTCACTCATCCCTAACCTCCAGTTTAAAAATTAACAAACTTATTACCCTCAATAGCAGATAGTGTGCCAAAAAACAGAAGGCCAATAAAAACCTTTATTTGCATACAGTTAGGGCAGTGGAGAGGCGGGTCACGATAATTCTATATTTCGTAATTTATAAAATATCGTAATAAAAATTTGATTTTTCGTGTAAAGTGGGTGGCAAGTACACCACCAATTGGAAAAGCGACAATGAAATATCCCACTCAACTCATTCTCGATTCTGCCGGCGAAGGCATTTATGGGCTGGACACTGAGGGCCGCACCACCTTCATCAACCCTGCGGCCCAGAAGATGACCGGCTACTCAGCAGAAGAAATGATCGGTGCCTGCCAACACAAAATGGTGCACCATTCCAAACCTGATGGCACTCCTTACTCAAATCTGGACTGCCCGATTTATGCGGCTTTTAAAGAGGGGAAAGTTTACAAAGTTTCTAACGAAGTGTTCTGGAGAAAGGATGGCACCTCCTTCCCCGTTGACTACACCAGCACGCCCATGTTGAAAAATGGTAAATGCGTTGGGGCAGTAGTGGTTTTCAATGACATCAGCCAACGCAAACAGGATGAAGAAGAAATACAAAAACTAAAGCAACAACTGGAACTGGAAAACGCTTATTTGAGTCAGGAAGTTCTGGAGGCCAAGGCTTATGGAGAAATCATCGGCAGGAGTCCGGCACTGGGGGCCATTTTAAGTCAGATAGAACTGGTCGCCCCCACCGAAGCCAATGTGCTCATCACTGGCGAATCGGGGACAGGCAAAGAGCTGGTGGCTCGCGAGATACACAACCGCAGCTCGCGCAAACAAAGAACACTCATTAAAGTCAACTGCGCTTCCATTCCTAAAGAACTATATGAAAGTGAATTTTTTGGTCACATCAAAGGTGCCTTCACCGGTGCGATCAAAGACCGGGCCGGCCGATTCGAAATGGCCGAGGGAGGCACCTTGTTTCTCGATGAGATCGGGGAGATCCCTTTGGACTTGCAAAGCAAATTACTGCGAGTACTTCAAGAAGGAACTTACGAAAAGGTGGGGGACGACAAAACCCGTCAGGCCGATGTTCGCATTATCGCAGCCACCAACCGCAATCTAAAAGAGGACGCTCAGGCAGGGCGTTTCCGGCAAGACCTGTTTTACAGGCTTAACGTGTTCCCCATTGAGGCACCTTCGCTTCGCGAACGCATGGAAGACATTCCTTCCCTGACGGCCCACTTTCTAACGACCGCTTCGCAAAAACTGAATGTCCCCTCGCCAAAAATCACACAGGCAAATTTGAACGACCTGCAAGCCTATGACTGGCCGGGAAATATCAGGGAACTGCAAAACGTGCTGGAGCGGGCCGCAATACTTTCGAAGGGGGGAAAACTTTTATTAAATCTACCGACCCAAACTCCCGAAAAAAAAATTAAAACCACAGTAGCTAGAAATGAAGACAACGTATTCACTGATGAAGAAATGAAACTACGTGAAAAGGAGAATCTTCTAAGAGCCTTGCAACAATGTGGTGGAAGGGTCACTGGAGAAAATGGTGCCGCAGAGGTTCTGAAAATGAAACCCACCACGCTTTACTCGCGCATCAAGAAATTCCGGGCCACACCCGGTGGGAACGAGGCATAACTCGTTTGGCTAGTTGCGGATTATCTCGGCTTGAGGTAGGCTCTCTTCAGTCTCTTGCAGTGACAGCAGAAATACTTTCCAGCATTTTTAAAGCTCCGGCTTTCTCAATCGGGGTTAGCTTAGGCGAGTCCGCCATCTTGGCGATGTCACGGCGTTTCTCCTCGATGAACGACTTAAAGTCTTCCTCATCCGGCACCACCAGGTTTACTTCTCCATCCTCGCCAATAAACCTTTGCTTTAAAAAGCGGAAATAGATTCCCAGCCGGACTGCCGGGTCCTTCAAGCGCAGGTGATAGGTCATGGTCATCAAGGCTTCGTGTTTGCGGTCAATACGATAACCCAGCCGGGTGTTCTCAAGCTTGTTGAACTGTATGTCCAGAATAGAAAACGCCTCTTTGAGTGATGAGGGGTCAAGATCCAATGGCGGAAGCGGTAGAGTTTTCACTGCCGCGATGTCGAGCAGTAACGAAACCGCGCGGGTCTGCTCCCCCAGATAAGCGGCCTTAAAAGGATACTTGCGGTTCAGACGCGACACTTCCTGCAACACCGGCTCCATCTTTTCGATTGCGGTTTTTATTTTCGCCTCGTGTTCAAATGGCATTAAAAACCACTGCACCTCTCTCGGAACAATCATATCCTCCCCAAGAACGTTTCCCTTCTCTTTCACCGGACGGGCAAAAAATTGGTCGAGAATGTCCCGAAATTCTGCAATGAAAAAACCTGTTACCGTGTCCGCAAAATAAGGGAAATTCAAAATCAGAAACCTGGGGTCCGAACGGATATTAAGCCCATACGCTTCCAGCTCATTGGCGATGCCCAGAAACGGCTGGGTTAAATGTAAAGACTCATGCAGGTGTGTGGCGTTACCATACACCCGACTATCAACCAGAATTGCAGCAGGAGAAATGCGAATCGTGTCAAAAGTGGTGTGGGCAAACTGACCGGGACGTAACCATTCATCCGACCAGGACTGAATAATGAATTGTTTTAACGGAGGTAGATCCGGGAAAAGTTCAGCCAGACGGCTCAGCGATTGCCGCATCCGGTCAATCGACTTGTCCAGCAATTGTTCCGGGTCATGGCACTCGCCACAGCCATAGGCTTTGAATCCGGGAAGTGTGAAAACGGTTTCTCCACCTCCAAGGTTTACTTTTTTGGAGGGGCCACCACTCATTTCTTGGTTTTTTTTCGGCAGGTGTAGCAGAAGCAAACTATTTAGTTCACCTAACCCGACACGTTCCTCCGCCTTTAACGGAGAGACCGAAAAAAGAAGAAAGCCGATAACGGCAATATAGAATGTTTTTTTCAAAATAATACTTAATCTTTCAGCAATAAAACATAAGAGGCAACCCCCTCAGTCCCCCTTATCAGGGGGATGCACAGTTCCCCCCTGATAAGGGGGGCTAGGGGGGTTAAAAATTTCCTGAATCAGGTAGCACCAAACTCAAGGTTTCGGCTTCTTGATATTAAAACGTTGCCAAACACTGATCACCTTGCGTCCGTTGCGATCTTCCTTCATCCCGTCCCAAACGGCGAAGGCTATCAGGGCCGGGTCAATGCGCTGGGCAAAGTCCACATCCCATTTACCGGTTTTTAGCATGTCACGGAGAAAAACCACCGTCCAGATCCCGTCCTTCCACTCACCGGCACCCTCCACATTCTGGTTTTCAGACGGTTGTGGTGTGACCGTGCCGAATCCTTCTGCATTCATTTCTTCAACCGGGTTCAGGCCAGTGGGGTTTAATTTGGCAACCGGGTTTGACATGATGCCACCATAGATCAGTGCGTCCATATCCACCCCGCCGCCAGCATATTCAAGATCGTCCTCGGCTTCGAGTGCTTCTTCCAGACCGGCTTTCCAATGCCAGATATTTACCGGCTTATTGCGATTACCCATGCCAAAAAACGGTTCGTTATGCCCGTGTGTGTGAAGCGTCACCGCCCCCAGCGCAAATTGCACCGCCACCCCATCGCGGAATATGTCTGAATGCAATTCAGAAAATGCGTCATGAGTCGGGTCCTCCCACTGCAAACGTACCGCCAGTTGTTCGCCATTATTCACCGAAGCCACATTGATGAATTCCACCGCACCCCGCCGCGCCGATAACGGTCGCAATACCAGGTTTGTCGTAGCGACCCCCTCCCACACCGGACTATAAGGGTCGGTGCTCAGTTCCACCCCGACAGGAAGTGAATGAAGATCCGTTTCAAATTCCGCTTCTTTAAATTGCTTCACAAGTTTTGAACGAATATAGTGCACCAATGCCCAACGATCTTCTTCGGGAATATGGATATAGGAACCCATAGGCGTTCCATCCAGCCCAGTAGTGATGGTTCTGAAAAGGTCTTCCGGCTTGTGTCCACTTTTAAAATAATGCGGGTTGGTGATGTCCTGCACAAACACAGCATGCTTCCAGGCGTCCATGAGCGATTCGGCCAGTTCGCCATCCCCCTTTAAAGAATCGCCGTGACAACGAAAACATTTTAATTTTTTAAACAGCTCCTTGCCCCGGGCCACCCGTTCCGGCGTAGATGCAAGAGCCTTGGCAAACTCAATTTTCTCACCCTGCGGTTCTTTCTTGAATCGAGGAGCAAAGTTTTTAATATGATTGACCAAAGCCCAGGTGTCTTCGGGACTCAACGCATCTCCCCAGGCAGGCATGGAGGTACCAGGAACACCACTTATGATCGTCCGGTATAAATCTTCATCGCGAGGAAGAGTGCCTGTTGGAGTGGAGCGGAATTTGAAAATTCCTTCTCTGAAATCTCTCGGCCAGGGGTATAAATAGTCAACCGCCTCGCCGCCGCCGTTACCATCTTCTCCGTGACAGAACACACACATATGCAAATAAATGTTGCGACCACGTGCAAGCAGACTTTTCGAATCCATATCCACAGGCTTGCTTTGCTCAAGTTGATCATGCGACCCGCGGGTACGGAATAAACCATCGCCGTGTTGCATGGCCCCATGATCCATGGCCCCATGATCCTCGTCAGTCCGATACTCCTCTCCAGGCACAGAGTGACTCATCGCACCATGATCCATTTCATGTTCCTGCGCCATTACTGATGAAACAATGCAACAAAAACCTGCCAACACCAATAACGCTATCCCTGATCGAAAAAATCGCACTTTATGTTTCATATCTATTATCTCCTACCAGTCAACCGCCGGTGGTAAATAGCAAAAACTCTTCAAGCCAAGCTAACTACTGCTAACCCGACAAAGCTATTGCACGCTGGCCTCACGCCCAGTGACCATTTTTACGCCTTGCTCCATGTCTGCCAGATCTTTAAGGTTAAAATAATTTTCTTTATTCCCGAGACCAAAATACCACGCATGATCCAGTCCGCGCTCGTCCCCACTCCAGATATAATAACTCCCTCCATCTGCAAATCCGAGAGGAAGCCCAAGAGTTTCTCTGTCCTTGCTTTTTATCTTTCCCGAAGACACCCACAGGCGATTCAGTTCATTCAGGTTGGGCAAACGCCAATCATCATGCCCAGCAAACTTTTCTGAGTTTTTTATGGCGACATACTCCAAAGCCTCATACCAGTTGAGTCCCTTTTTCAATTCATGAAAAGAATCGCCTTTCTGCCAGACCAAGCCAGTATCGGAATCCGTCACGCTGCCATTCTGGTTGTCAACAAGACCTGCCGCCCCAACCGGAACGACGCTGAGAAATAAAGCAAGGAAGATTGCTGAAACAAAATATGATAAAGCTGGCATGTACTCATCCCTTTTCACAATTGAGCAATTACATATAAGATTATACCGGAGAAAAAAATGGAATGAACCCCTAACCGGCAATTCGTGGGGAACAAAATGTTTTCAAAGAGCTCCACTGGGCGGAGTGCCTCCGCTGATAATTAGCAATATCTTTATCTTGCCATCAATCGGTCTCTCGGCTAAACAAGCTATCACTCCATTGTCCCACGCCGAGTGGTTGCAGAATGCTCCAGGCTTCGGTATTCTGATTGCCGCAACAACTCAGTGTGGCATTTAAAACTCATTCAAAACTTGCGGGGTATTCATTGGACACAACACAACTCATTGAGGGCATCACAAACTTTATCACTGCCCTGCCACCCTTATTGCAACTGTTGCTAGGCATATTCGCGACCCTTGGATTCCTTAGATTATTCATGCTTGTGGTGGATTTCATCGAAGACCGCAGAGAAGGAAAGAGCTAACGATTCACTCTCTTCACAATTCAAATTGCATGAGGTCACGAGCCAGAGCCAGTTTGCCCTTGTAGAGAGCGGATACCGTTTCACGCATGACTTCCAAATCGCAAGGTGGATAAAAATGCGTGAGGCAAAGCGTTTTACAGTCTGCTTCTTTCGCCAACTTACCAGCCAGTGAGGGAACCAGATGTCCGGCTATTTTACCTTCATCGGGCATGGCACATTCCAGAATCATAAGGTCTGCCTCCCGGCCCAGCTCGATCATTCCCTCACAATAATCCGTATCTCCAGATAACACCACCGACTTTCCCGCCGAGTTCTCAAACCGGTAGCCCCGACTCATCTCGATATGCCGGACTTTTTTGAAAGTCACTTGATGCGGGCCAAACTTTTTCGATCCTTCATCAATCTCCGTGATATTAAGCTGGTACTCCGTGGGGATAAGCCAACGCCCGAACGCAGACATGAGCTTATCGAAAAACTTTTGAAAGCCCGGACCGGCCACGATTTCCAGATCTTTTTTTCTTACAGAGGGACGATAACGGGCACCAAATAAAAAGGGGATCAAATCGCACATATGATCCGGGTGGTTGTGAGTGAAAAAAATCCGGTCGATATCGTGGCAGGTGATTCCCAGATGTAAAAGTTGTTTCAGCGTTCCATAGCCGAAGTCAATGAGGGTGTTTATGCCCTCTTCCTGAATGAGAACGCCCGACGAACTGCGCTCCAGCGATGGCACTGCGGTACCAGAACCCAGTATTGTGACCTTCATAGTTCACCAGATGGATGAAACCAAATCCCCCCAACCTTTTGTGCAATGCCAGGGCTATTGGCGGGATTTTCGGAAAATGCCGAACGAACTGGTGTAGCCGTGTAAAAAAGTAGTCTTTCCCACTGGCCCAATTTCCCCGTTGCAGAAAAACCCACCCAGAGGAATTTTCCCCAGTTTGTCCTGGAACATATCGGTATCGTGATTGACTTTGCCGTACAAGTATTGACCACGGCCCAGACAGGAAAACAACAAGGCTCCCTTAGCATTCTCAGCGTTGCCCTGCCTCAGATAACGAGTCAACATGACATCCAGATCGTCTGCCGACATTTGTTTATCGCGCAAATGAAACTGCACCAGTTGTCCATTTCTTAACATGGCACCTATGGCCACGGCTCCGCTTTCCCGATCAACCCCCATCAAATTGCGGATGAGAAAATCTCCCTGCTGCGGATTGTCTTTCATGGGATCCATTTCTATCCCCAAAAACAGAGAACTCTGGATCAGTTTTTTATCAGCATCCGATAAAGTTTCGTTCAGTTCATGAAGCACTTCCAGCGGCGGCCTGCCCGCCAGTTCCTTCAACAGGTTGTGCTCACATTGGGTGATTTGCAGGGGTTCACCAATAGGGCGGCAGCCCTGCGCAACAATAGTATCGACCTCAATATCACCGCTCAACGCGATGCCGATCAATCCGTTATCATAAATTTTATCCCCAAGATACAGAGCATTCCCCCCCTGGGCTTGAGCGCCACTGGCAAGACCTCCAACCTTTTTACTGTTGGGGTAGGCAAAATCCACTCCCGCCAGAAACTCTTCGCCTCGGAATGAAAAGGGGTCTGCCAGAAATACAAAGTGAGGCTGGTCTTCCACATTCACTTTCAGCCATTCTCGCCAGACAGATGGGGAAGTATCCTGATTCGGCAAATCGGTGGTCTCTACCTGGATGGGCTGAATTTTCACACCGGGTAAATCGGCGCAGGTGATACTGATTGCCGCCTGTTGCTCTGCCTCTTCGCCATTACCAATAATCCCTCCGCCCGAACAGCCAAAGAGCAAGCCGGGTTTGATATAGCGGCTGACCAATTCGGGAACCTTGTCATAAAACTCCTTAAACTGGGGAGAAACAAACACAACAGTCAAATCGGCATGATCTTTGCCAAGCTGTTGGACAGCGGATTCCGCCGCTTCTTGTATAGCACTATCAATGTCAGTTTGTCGTGAGAGTGCGGAAACCCACTTCATGAAGAACTCCTTTTTTTATTGGTTTTGCATATTAGATGCTAGGTTTCCGCTTTGGATTTTCCCATCAGTAATTCAATCGCTGACTCGGCCGACTGGGTTCCGCTCTGGATGCAGTCGGGTATGCCAATCCCACGATAGGCGCTTCCTGCAAGGAAAAGACCTTCTTGCAGCTCCTGCATGATCGCATCAATACGCTCAGAATGGTTCACCTGGTATTGCACGTTGGATTTTCGGTTATGAAAAACTTTGCAGAATACCGGCTCTTCCTTGATTCCCATTATTTCCTGAAGGTCCTGCTTGACCAGATTGGCCATGGTTTGTTCATCTTTTTCGGCAATGTCTTCCTGCAAGGCTCCTCCCAGATAACAGCGAAGCATGACATATCCTTCCGGTGCCCGGTGCGGAAACTTCGATGAGGTCCAGGTACAAGCAAGAATGCTACGGCCTTCACATTTAGGAACAACAAAGCCAAACCCGTTCAGAGCATGAGAAAAACCTGCCTTCTTGTAAGCAATCGTCACGGTGGCGGTGGAAACATATTTGATCTGCGTTAAAAGTTCAGCCGCTTTAGGGGTGACCGATTGCAGAAACCGGGCAGTGATATGTCCGGGGGTCGCCAGTATCAGTGCTTGGGCTTTGTGTTCGCCACCACCCTCTAAACGTACGGACCAGTCGCCTTCTTCACCGGCAATGGAATCTACTCTTGCCCCGGACTGAAATTGAATATCGGGGGATTTGTTAATCACAGCATCGACCATTTCTCCCAAACCATCCTTCAAGGTCATGAACAAGCTGAAGTTGCTTTTAGGGCGTTTACTGGCATTCAGAAGCATGGCTTTTTTTCGTGCCAGCATTCCTAAAATCAGGGATCGGTATTTACGCTCGGTCTCGACAAACATCGGAAAGGTACTGCCAATGCTCATGGTTTCAGGGTCACTGGCATAAATGCCGGCGAGCATGGGCTCAGCCATTTTACTCAACGCTTCCTCCCCCATCCGCCTGCGAACAAACGAAGCCAGACTTTCATCGCTTTCATCGGCTTTTCTAGGGATCAAAAGATCGAACGCCATGCGGATTTTTCCCGACAGGCTGAATAGAGGCGTCAGGGCAAATGGCAAAAACTTGGTGGGAATCATCAGGCTCAACCCATCCGGCATCGTCACCAGCTTGCCTCCGGTGTACACATAGGTGTTAGGGGTTTCCGGGTTGGTTGATACGAGATGATCTCCAATACCCAATTGTTGGCATAATTGAATGGCTGCGGGTTTTTGCGATATAAATGAGTCCGGTCCCCGTTCGATGACGAATCCGTCAGACCTTTCAGTGGCAATTTTTCCGCCAAAACGATCCCCACCCTCAAGCAAAACACACTCCAGCGGGGCTCCTTCTGATATTTCTCTCTGGATGCGGTAAGCCGCTGCTAACCCGGCGATTCCGCCTCCTATAACGATGATTTTTTTCATGGGCGCATTATGTCAGGTTTCAACTGTTCCCGCAATATGATGCCGATTTACCGTTGGAGAGATAAGGTTATTGCTATTTAGCAAAAGGATTTGGTATATTTTTGAAGTTCCTTTAAAATACTATGAAGCTAGCCCATTAATTTTGTCAGGAGACCCGACAATGTCTAATTCCGCTGCGGCGTTGAGAGAAGCCGTTGAATTCGAGAAAAAAGCCTTGGAAAAATACAAGGAAGCCACCGCTATGGTGAAGCATCCTGAAACCAAAGAATCCCTTGAAAAAATAACTGCCGAAAAAACACAAACTATTGAGTCCATGCATTGGATCATCATGGCAGAAGCAGGTGAAATCGAAACTGAGAAACCTGCTCCGGCCGTTGAAGGCGAAGAACCCAAGAGTGGAGCCAGTAAATGTCCTTTCTCTGGGGCTCTGGCAGAAATGGGCATTGATATTACTAAAATGTCCAAAGAAGAGGCCATGGAAAAAATGGGCGATATGTCAAAAATATTTCCTGACGGTTCTAACTCATAATCAAACCATGAACTTGGAAAACCCTTTTGACTTGTTGATGGAATGTGGCGGTTGTGGACTGGAGAATCTTATTTCTGAATTCAGCCCTGGAGCACCCGCCAAATGCAACCAATGCCGAGAAAAATTGGAGGCTCACGACTTAACCCCCCCCCCCCAAAGTCCTATCTTCGACTCATGG
>JACNKA010000147.1 GCA_014382285.1 Nitrospinota bacterium
TGAGTTAACATCTAACCCGAAAAGTGATACAAAACCGGTCTGAAAAAAATCGCCAAGAATATGGGGAGATGTGGTAAACTGGCTCCATGATCACTATTTTACCCTTAACCAGCCACACAATGACGGGGAAAAGACCAGTGACCATCGCCATTCTTAATGTTCGAGGAAGAGAATCAGGTTTTTGCCAGATTTCTGGGTTGAGCAAGCGGTCGAACTATCCTTGCTGGAATTCGTAGTGGAGGTTGCGGAATTCCGGGGACATATATGGACCCACCCCCGTTGACAAGGAAAAAATTTGCTTCTCGGTGAAAACAGGATCGTAACTGCATACGTATATTCGGTCTCTGGACTGGAGAACATAGTCCCTGTCCTGACCCTGATGGAATCCGCGACCTTCCTCCTCATCACCTTAGCGGCCTCTTCTGGCCTCTGTCCCCGTTAGGTTTTGGAAGATCCTGGTCTGTCCTGTTTTGCCGTAAAGTATAAATTCCCTTGGCAATTCACTGGTTCTGTTTATTGTTTATGATGCCACTTTATGGCTGTTTTTTTCTTTTCACTTCTCAACTCCGCCAGATTGATAGACCCTCAACGTCTGAAATACACGACTCTCAAACATGAAGCGTCTTGTTGAAAACCAAAAGGGGTACGGTGATCTATCATCAACCAAACCATGGAAAACAAATCACACTTTGAAAAACAGGGTATACAGTTGCATACATATATTCGGCCTTTGAGTTGGGGATATTTTTCCCCTGGGCATGATGGAAATCGCGCTCTTCCTCCTCTTCACTTTAACGGCCTTTTATGGCCTCTGTCCCCGCAAGGTTTTGAAAGAGCCGGTCTTACCTGTTTCGCCATCAGTGAAAATAATCTTCGCAATCGTTGGTAGGCGTACTCCCTTCTAAGTGATGCTCTGGTATAGCAACTTTTCGCTAACTTTTTGTTTTTCCTTCTGGATCTGTCAATGTGTTTTATACAGCCTTCTGGTATTCAGTACCGTTGGTTATTAAGGCCCAAATAATCCGGGCATTTTTGTTGGCTACTGCCACACAGGCAACATTTTCTCCACGGCGTGCTTTCAAGGCATTAATCCACCGACTTTTTGGATCATCTTTTTTGGCAGCGCGGTAGACCACCGATCTGGCACCATGAATCAGCATGGTTCTCAAATAACGGTTCCCTCGCTTGCTGATCCCAAGCAATAACTCTTTCCCTCCTGTGGAATGCTGCCTGGGCACCAAACCAAGCCAAGCACTCAAGTCTCGGCCATTTTTGAACTCATTAAAATTCCCAACCATAGCGATGATGGCCGTTGCGATAAGAGGCCCAACGCCTTCCAGTGCATGAATTCTTTGGCACGTCTCATCTGCGTTGAAGAGAGTTTTTATCTCCTGATCCATTTTGGAAATCCTGTCATCCAGTTCTATCAGACGCTCATACAAATCTCGAAACAATTTCAGTCCAAATTCTGTCAGCTCGTTCGTTTGATCCTCAAGAATATCTGGCAAATTCTTTCTTGCGTACTCAATTCCTTTTGGTATGACAATTCCAAATTCGCCCAACAAACCACGAACCTGGTTGACGATTCCAGTTCGTTCTTTAATCAATTGACTGCGAACTCTGTGCAGTGCTTGCATGTCTAATTGATCCACCGTTTTGATTGGCACAAATCTCATGCTTGGCCGGGATACTGCCTCACAAATCCCCTCCGCATCGTTGTAATCGTTCTTGTTAGATTTGACGTAGGCTTTTACAAACTTTGGGTTGATAAGCCGTGCATCATGACCCAGCTCCTTGATTTTCCGGGCCCAATAGTTTGACCCACCACATGCTTCCATGCCAATTAGACATGGTGAGAGGGTGGCAAGAAATGGAAGTACTTGATCTCTCATTAGTTTTTTTCTCAAGACAACTTTTCCATGTTCGTCTACACCGTGAAGGTGAAAAACATTCTTTGCCAGATCAATCCCGATTGTCGTAATCTTCTTCATTGGACCCTTCTCCTATCCCGCTCAGATGGTTGTTGGTAATTTCCATCTTGGCCCTTTAGAGGCCGTTTTGGAAGGGGGAGGGTCCATCCCATCACCCCACTTAATCTGTTAGCAACAAATAGAAATGTCCGGTTTTGTAGCAAATAAACTGTCCGGTTTGAGCTGGCTGTGAGGGGAGGTGTTTTCCCCACCTTGCTTGGTACCGGACAGCTTGATATTTCTCCCCCCTTTTCTTGTCTTCTTGCCTCCTTGACACATGATCCCGAATGGGGAAAATTGATGGTGCCGGACGAAACGGAGGCAGGCAATGCTGGGGAGCAACCTGCCAAGGGATAACCCGGTCAAGGCTCACCAAGACGGTGAATGGGGTACGGAAGGTTATCACTTCTGTACCCCAACGCAAAACACCGGATGGTAGACCTTGCCATGCCTCAAAAAACCCGTTCTCAGCCACACATGGGCCAGAATTATCGTAACCAAGCCGATGCCACCACTGCCCCAGGTAAACAATTGTTCATGCAACAGCTTTTACGATTTGGATTTCCGGTTGTCCATCTGGAGTAAAACGAACCAATTGGCGAGGACCATGAAAAATCGCCAACCGACCATCCTGATACCGGTGGATACCAACTTTTGCTTTTACGTAGTGATATCGATATTTATCTTTCGGTATTTGCAGAACTTTTCCTTCGAACCTGACACAGTTGTCGTTCCCAACCGTGCGTTCAAATTGTTCACACAAAACCTCTTTCAAATCACCACCTTTCCACGGTACAAAGGCGTTTCCTTCTTCCATGGCTGGGCACATAAATTCCTTATTAAAAGCAAGTCGATAGAACTCTTCCAGATAACGATTGGCATCTTCCATGGTCGTTATTCCAACTTTGGCCAGTTCATTTGGTAGCCGCCCCTGGTGTGTACTGAAAGCACGTTCGCTCCGGCCTCGGGCCTGGGGAGAATAGGCTGCAATCATATCGATTCCCAGTTGCTTCATAGCTCGTCCAAATTGTGTCAGGTTTACCTTATCCACCTTGCCACCGGCTTCTGGAGTGGTCCAATAATGGCTACCTCGATCGGTATAGAAGGAACAAAAAAGTCCTCGTTGCACAATCACATCCTGAACACCTTGGAAGCTGGAAATAGTGCCTTCCTCTTCCACAAAAAACATTGAGTAGTGCTCGTTGGTGCAATCATCCATCGTGACGATCAAGTCCCACATTTGCCCAGGAACCCATTCATGCCGACTACCATCCTGGTGGAGCATCATGCCAGGAAGTGGTGATCGTTCTCGACGTTTCCGATGCTTGCCTCGTCCAGGGGCTTTCTTGACAGCACCAGATTCTTGCAGTGTATTTTTTACCCATGTGTAACTCCGTGTGCCCCCGTCCCGCTTATACCATGAGTGAAAGTGCTTGATATTCCATCCTGAATACCGATCTCGATAGCGATCAACTAACCCTATCACCTCGTCCACGGGTGCTTTGCGATGGGAGATTTGCTCCAGCCGCTTGTCAATCAAGCCATCCAGCCCCTCATCCTTGTACCTGTCTATGTACCGCCGGAAGGTACGTTCATGAACTCCCAGCAACTTGGCAGCCTCC